>CALLZQ010000113.1 GCA_937858255.1 uncultured Tabrizicola sp. | reverse complement strand
ACAAATCGGGGGATGAGCATTACAACCTGATCTCGGCGCTGCACAAATCGGTGCGCGGTTCAGACCCGGACGCGGCGCTCTACTGGTTTGCGCGGATGCTGGAGGGGGGCGAGGATCCCCGCTTTCTGGCCCGGCGCATCACCCGGATGGCGGTTGAGGATATCGGGCTGGCCGATCCGCAGGCGCAGGCGCAATGCATCGAGGCTTGGCAGACCTATGAGCGGCTGGGCAGCCCCGAGGGCGAACTGGCCCTTGCGCAGGCGGTGGTCTATCTGGCGCTCGCGCCCAAGTCGAACGCGGTCTACACCGCCTATAAGGCGGCGCGGGCAGCGGCGCGTGAAACGGGCAGTTTGATGCCGCCCAAGCATATCCTCAATGCGCCCACGCGGATGATGAAGGATCACGGCTATGGCGCGGGCTATGCCTATGATCACGACGCCGAAGACGGTTTTTCCGGGCAGGATTACTTCCCCGAGGCGATGAAGCGCCCGATTTATTACATGCCGCCCGAACGCGGCTTCGAGCGGGAACTGAAGAAGCGGGTCGAGTATTTCGCCAAGCTGAGGGCCAAACGGCAGGGCTTATAGCCAAGGGGCGAGGGCCGCGCGGAACCGCGCCAGTTGTGCGGCGCGCAATTCGGTCAGATCGACAGGGGCGGGATCCCAATCCACCTGATCAAAGAACGGGCTGAGGTGGATGGGCAAAAGACGGTCCATGAAGCTGAAGCGTTCATCCCATTCGCGGCGGATCACCACCACCGGAATCCCGGCGGCAAGGCAGGGCGCCGCAACATGATGCAGCGGCGTGATCACCAGCCGCGCCTCGGTCTGGTAATCATGCAGCAAGGCGGCGGCGATCTGCTCTTGCTCATCCATCTGCGCCTCTGTCAGGGGGCAGGTCGTCACCTCGCGCCGCTGCGAGACGAACTCGGCCTGCATCAACAGACGGCGCGGCATCTTTTTCAGGGCGAGGCCGGGCAAGGCGCCTGAGCCAGAGCCATGGACGATCAGCACCCGGCCCTTGCGCGGGGTAGCCTCGCGCCGTGGCAGGCTGAAAGTCAGGCAGCCCGTCACCTCGGCCTCTAGCCCCGCCTCTTGCAGCAGGCTGGCACTATGGGCATCGCGGCAGCCGATAGGGCCTTGGCCCGCCAGATGCGGGGCAATCGCGGCCACAGCCGCTCGGCGCAACTGAAAGCCAATAAAGACGGGTTTGATCCGGGGCGACAGCGGGAAGTGCCAGTCATAGAAACAGCCATTCATCGGCAGCATGACCTCTGGCCCGTCGTAACTGGCCAGTCGGTCCCGGTCGATCCGCACCACGCACGCGTCGGGCACACCGATCTGGCGATAAAGGTGCCGCACCGCGAGCGTCTGCATATTGTCGCCCAGATTGGCGGAAAACGCCCCCCGGCGTGACATGCCCCGTGCGGCTCCTTCGAACCCGGCATAGGAAAAGCCCAAGGCCCCGAACAGCATGTGATCCCCCGGCATCTGCCCCCTCTCATTGACAAAGGCCGCGGTCCGGGTCAAGGAAGCCCCATGTTCCTGACCCTTTCCCAAGTCGCCCTCGGTGGGGCTGTTGGCGCGTCGCTGCGCTATCTGACCAATCTGGGCGCGATGCGTCTGATCGGTCCGGGCTTTCCCTTGGGGACGATGGTGGTCAATATCCTCGGCTCGTTCCTGATGGGGGTGCTGGTCGTGGTGCTGGCGCGCAAGGGCGGCAATGCCCTTGCCCCGCTGCTGATGACCGGGGTTCTGGGCGGGTTCACCACCTTTTCCGCCTTTTCACTGGATGCGCTGACGCTGTGGGAACGGGGGCAGACCGCGCTGGCGGTGGCCTATGTCGCCGGGTCAGTCATCCTGTCTCTGGCGGCCATCGGGGGCGGTCTTTTGCTGGCAAGGAGCCTGACATGAGCGGCGTGAAACTCTTGACCGTCTCGCAGGATGAGGGCGAGCAGCGCCTTGATCGCTGGTTCAAGCGGCGCTTTCCGCATGTGACCCAAGGGGCGGTGGAAAAGATGTGCCGCACCGGGCAGGTGCGCGTCGATGGTGCCCGCGCCAAGGCGGCTGACCGCGTGGCGCCGGGCATGGTGATCCGCGTGCCGCCCTTACCCGATGCCGACGCCCCCAGCCGCCCGCGCCCCGATGGGGTCAGCGCGGCGGATGCCAAGATGATTCAGGATGCGGTTCTGTTCCGCGACGAACATCTGATCGTGCTGAACAAGCCAGCGGGCCTGCCGAGCCAAGGTGGCTCGGGTCAGGGGGACCGGCATGTGGACGGTTTGGCCGAGGCGCTGAAATTCGGCTACAAGGACCGGCCCAAGCTGGTGCATCGGCTGGATAAGGATACATCGGGCCTGCTGATGC
>CALLZQ010000112.1 GCA_937858255.1 uncultured Tabrizicola sp. | reverse complement strand
TCATCTGGCAGGGCCGGACCGAGGGCATGAACCAGTGGAAATCGGCCCATGCCGCCCGGACCGGGGCCCGCACGCTGGAAGAGGCGATGGTGGGGGCGGACGTGTTCCTTGGCGTCTCGGCCAAGGGGGCGGTCACGCCCGAGATGGTGGCAAGCATGGCCGACAATCCGGTGATCTTCGCCATGGCCAACCCGGACCCCGAGATCACCCCGGAAGAGGCCCATACCGTACGCCAGGATGCCATCGTGGCCACCGGGAGGTCGGACTATCCCAACCAGGTCAACAACGTTCTGGGCTTTCCCTACCTGTTCCGCGGTGCGCTCGACATCAACGCCCGCGCGATCAACGACGAGATGAAGATCGCCTGTGCGCGCGCCCTTGCAGCCCTTGCGCGCGAGGATGTGCCCGACGAGGTGGCGATGGCCTATGGCCGCAAGCTGGCCTTCGGGCGCGATTACATCATCCCCACGCCGTTCGATCCGCGCCTGATCCACGTCATCCCGCCCGCCGTGGCCAGGGCCGGGATGGATACCGGCGTGGCGCGCCGCCCGATCATCGACATGGCGGCCTATGAGCATAACCTGAAGGCGCGGATGGACCCGACGGCCTCGATCCTGCAAGGTATCCACGCCCGCGCGCGCCAGGCGCAGGCCACGATGATCTTCGCCGAGGGCGACGATCCGCGCGTGCTGCGCGCCGCCGTCGCCTATCAGCGCGGCGGGCTTGGGCGCGCCGTTGTGGGGGGGGGCGAGCGGGATGTGCGCGAAAGGTTGGAACCCGCCGGTCTTGCCGATCCCTACCGGGAGCGGGGGGGGGTCAATGCCGGCAGTTCGCGCCATATCGAGACCTACAAGGAGTTTCTCTATTCCCGCCTGCAACGGCAGGGCGTCGACCGGATGGAGGCGCACAAGCTGGCCACCCGCGACCGTCACGTCTTTGCGGCGCTCATGCTGGCGCATGGCCATGGCGACGGGCTGGTGACGGGGGTGACGCGCAAGTCGGCGCATGTGATGGACCTGATCAACAAGGTCTTCGATGCGCGCGCGACCGATGGCGCCGTGGGGATCCCCGCGATCCTGCACAAGGGCCGGATCGTGCTGATGGGCGACACGCTGGTGCATGAATGGCCCGACGAGAACGACCTGGCCGATATCGCCACGCGCGGCGCGCATGTCGCGCGCGGGCTGGGGCTGGACCCGCGGGTGGCGTTCCTGTCCTTCTCGACCTTCGGCTATCCGGTGTCCGAGCGTGCCACCAAGATGCTGACCGCGCCCAGGGTGCTGGATGCGCGCGGTGTCGATTTCGAGTATGACGGCGAAATGACCGTGGATGTGGCGCTCAATGCCGAGCAGATGGCCAACTATCCCTTCTGCCGCCTGTCCGGCCCGGCCAACGTGCTTGTGGTTCCGGCGCGGCACTCGGCCTCGATCTCGATCAAGCTGATGCAGGAAATGGCGGGCGCCACGGTGATCGGCCCGATCCTGACCGGGGTCTCGGCGCCGATCCAGATCTGTAGTTCGATGTCGACGGTGAACGACATCATCAACATGGCGGCGATTGCCGCCTGCCGGCTGGGGCAGGTGAAATAGCCCCGGCCACCGGGGCGCAGCGCGGGGGGACGAGATGACGATCTTTAATCTGGGGTCGATCAATATCGACCATTTCTACAGGCTTCCGCATCTGCCGCTGCCGGGTGAAACGCTGGCCGCGCTGTCCTATCGGCGCGGGTTGGGCGGCAAGGGCGCGAACCAGTCCGTGGCCGCCGCGCGCGCGGGTGCCGATCTGCGCCATATCGGTGCGGTCGGGACCGACGGGCGCTGGATGGTCGCGCGGCTGGGTGAGCTGGGCGTCGATTGCACCCATGTGGCCGAGGTCGCCGAGGCTTCGGGCCATGCGATCATCAATATCGATGAGGCTGGCGAAAATGCGATCGTGCTGTATCCCGGCGCCAATCGTGCGATCCCGGCCGCAGCCTTGCAGAAGGCACTGGGCCAAGCCGGGCCGGGCGACTGGCTGATCTTGCAGAACGAGACCACGCTTCAGGCGGAAGCGGCCCGTTTTGCGCGGGAACAGGGTCTTTTCGTGGCCTATTCCGCGGCACCCTTCGATGCCGGGGCGGTGCGCGCCGTCCTGCCCCATGTCACTCATCTTCTGGTGAACGAGGTAGAGGCCGCGCAGCTTTGCGCGGCACTGGAAACGGGGCTGCCGGATCTGCCCGTGCCCTATCTGGTGATGACGCTGGGCGCGCGCGGGGCCGTCTGGCAGGACCGGGCCGCAGGCACGCGGATCGAGGTTCCGGCCCTGCCCGTCGCCCCCGTCGACACGACGGCGGGGGGGGACACATTCGCGGGGTAACTGATCGCGGCGCTGGCCGGAGGCAGGCCGGGAGAGGGGGGCATGCGCGTGGGCGA
>CALLZQ010000111.1 GCA_937858255.1 uncultured Tabrizicola sp. | reverse complement strand
AAACCCGCCGCATCGGAGCTGCCCATGTCCCTGTTGTCCAAACTCTTCGGCGCCCGGCCCAATGCCAAAGCCGAAACCGAAACCTCCCAACCCGAAGAGTACAAGGGCTTTGCCATCACCCCTTGCCCGATCCGCGAGGGGTCGCGCTATCGCGTGTCAGCCCGCATCGAAAAAGGCGACCGGGTACATCGGCTGATCCGCGCCGATATGCTCGACGATGCCCAGACCGCGACGGCCACCTCGCTGGCCAAGGCAAAGCGGATGATCGACGAACAGGGCGAGCGGCTTTTCGGCTGATCCATGCAGACACGGTTCCTGCGGGCCACCCATGGCCCCGGCCTCTATGAGCTGACGCCAGAAATCCGGCGCTGGCTGCCACGCGCCGACGGGTTGCTGACACTGTTGGTCCGGCATACTTCGGCCAGCCTGCTGATCATGGAGAACGCCTCGCCCGACGTGCCGGGCGATCTGACCGGCTGGCTGAACCGTCTGGTGCCGCGCGCCGATCATCCCTCGATGCGCTGGTTGTCCCATGTCGATGAAGGGCCGGACGACATGCCCGCCCATCTCAAGGCCGCACTCTTGCCGGTCACGCTCTCGATCCCGGTTGCCGAGGGGCAGATGCAACTCGGGACATGGCAGGGGATTTTCCTTGTCGAGCATCGCGACCGCCCCCACCAGCGTGAGATCGCCGCCCATTTCCGGCCGGATTGACGCCCTGCCAAAGTCCCGGGCAAATTCATGGCCAAAGTCATGGCCAAAGTCCGGGCCTGAGTCCGGCGCGCCACACCTGACCCACCAGATCCGGGGCGCCGCAATCACCGCTAGGCGAGATCGGCGGTTTCCCGCTATAGTCTGTGGATAAGTACCCGGGGCACACCGGGACTAGAGGCAGGCAAGAAACGACAAGCAAGGAGGGAGCCCATGCGCTGCCCATTCTGCGGTAATATTGATACCCAAGTGAAGGACTCGCGTCCGGCCGAAGATCATGTCGCCATCCGGCGCCGTCGCTTCTGCCCGGCCTGCGGGGGCCGCTTTACCACCTATGAACGTGTGCAATTGCGCGACCTTGTGGTGGTGAAAACCAGCGGCAAGCGCGAGGATTTCGACCGTGACAAGCTGGAACGCTCGATCCGCATCGCGATGCAAAAACGCCCCATCGACCCCGAACGGATCGACCAGATGATCAGCGGCATCGTGCGGCGGCTGGAATCTTTGGGAGAGACCGACATTCCCAGCCGCACCATCGGCGAGATCGTGATGGAAAGCCTCGCCCGGATCGACACCGTGGCCTATGTGCGCTTTGCCAGCGTTTACAAGAACTTCCAGGCCGCAGACGATTTCGACAAATTCGTGAGCGAGCTGCGCCCGGGCGACAAGGGCGAAGAGTGAACGGCACCGAGGCTGATCGACACCATATGGCCCACGCGCTGTCACTGGCGGCGCGTGGCTTGGGCCGGACATGGCCCAACCCGGCGGTCGGCTGCGTGATCTTGCGAGGGGGCCGCGTGCTGGGCCGGGGCTGGACCCAGCCCGGCGGGCGCCCCCATGCCGAGCGGATGGCCCTCGCCCAAGCCGGTGAGGCCGCGGGCGCCACCGCCTATGTCACGCTGGAACCCTGCGCCCATCACGGCAAGACCCCCCCCTGCGCCGAGGCGCTGATCGCCGCCCGCGTTGCCCGGGTGGTCACCGCCCTGACCGACCCCGATCCCCGCGTCGCCGGGCGCGGGCATCAGATGCTGCGCGATGCCGGCATCGCGGTGACCGAAGGCGTGATGGCGGCAGAGGCCAGCCGCCTCAACGCCGGCTTTCTGAAGCGGGTGACCGAGGGGCTGCCCATGGTCACGCTGAAACTGGCCACCACGCTAGACGGGCGCATCGCCACCGCCACCGGCGAAAGCCGCTGGATCACCGGGCCCGAGGCGCGTCGCCATGTCCATTTGATGCGGATGACCCATGACGCGGTGATGGTCGGCGCCGGCACCGCACTGGCCGACGACCCGGATCTGACGGTGCGCGAGCTTGGCAGCGCGCATCAGCCGCTGCGCATCCTCCTCGACCGGCAGCTCCGCCACAGCCCGGACAGCCGCCTTGGCCGCAGTGCCGCGCAAAACCCGGTCTGGATCCTCCACAGCCCTGATGCGCCCGAAGACCGGCAAGAGGCATGGAGGACCACCGGTACCCGCCTGATCCCCTGCCCTGCGACGCCCGAGGGCCTAGACCTGACCGCAGCGCTGCGCTTGCTGGCCGCCGAAGGCGTGACCCGTATCCTCTCCGAAGGGGGCGGCACCATCGCTGCTGCGCTGCTGCGTGCCGGCCTCGTCGATGATCTGGTGCAGTTCACTGCCGGCCTCTGCATCGGCGCCGAGGGCACACCGGCGCTCGGCCCGCTGGGCCTTACCGCCCTCCGCGGCGCCCCCCAGTTCCACCTGCTCTACAGCCGCAGCATCGGCCCTGATACGCTCAGTCCATAGACCCG
>CALLZQ010000110.1 GCA_937858255.1 uncultured Tabrizicola sp. | reverse complement strand
TGTGACCCGCATGTGGCCCAAGCGTGAGGCCGAGGTGTTGAACGGCGGCTCGCTCTACTGGGTGATTAAGGGCGTGGTCCTGTGCCGCCAGCGGATTACCGCCTTGGAAGAGGTGCGGGGCGAGGATGGCATCGCCCGCTGCGCGCTGGTGCTGGACCCCGAGGTGGTGCGGACCCAGGCGGCCCCTCGCCGCCCGTTTCAGGGATGGCGCTATCTCGCACCCGATGAGGCGCCGCGCGATCTGGTGCGGGGACGGCAGGGTGAAGACAGCCTGCCAGCGGCACTGGCCGAGGCGCTGGCGGAATTGGGTTTGCGCTAACCGTCGCGCAAACACGAAAAACTGCCGCATCTTTTGCACAAGCTGCGTAATTTGGGGCATAACTGGGCCGTCGCGGCGGGGGTTCGCCGGGACAAGGGCACAGATAGATTCGTTGCCAAGGGCGTGGCGCATGTAGACCTTGCGCCGGTCGCTGAGCCGATTTTGGTGACCTTCGTGCTGGTGCCGAAATTCACCATGCTGGCGTTTTCCTCGGCGCTTGAGCCGATGCGGATCGCCAATCAGTTGACCGGTCAGGTGCTGTTTCGCTGGCAGGTGCTGTCGCTGGACGGCCAGCCGGTCGCCTGTTCGAACGGGGTGCCGGTGATGGTTGACGGCGCCATTGGCGGTGCCACGCCCGAGGGCGCGGTGCTGGTCTGTTCGGGGGTCGAGCCGGAAGAACAGGTGACGGCGCAACTGGGGGATTGGCTGCGCGGCCTGTGGCGGCGGGGACGCACGGTTGGCGGGCTTTGCACCGGCGCCTATGCGCTGGCGCGGGCCGGTATCCTCAAGGGGCGGCGCTTTACCCTGCACTGGGAAAACCTTGCCGGTTTCAACGAAACCTTCCCCGATCTCGAGGCCGCGCGGCAGGTATTCTGCATCGACGACCGGATCATGACCTGCGCCGGTGGGGTGGCGGCGGCTGACCTGATGCTCAAGCTGATCCATGACCGTTTTGGCATGGGCCTTAGCCAAGAGGTCATGAACATGTGCCTCTTGACCGGGCGCAGAAATGAGGCGGATGAGCAGACCACCTCGCTTGCCGCGCGTCTGGGGACGCGGCACGAAAAGCTGATCGAGGCGGTGGCCTTTCTCGAAAGCCGGATCGAAGAGCCCTTTGACCTTGACGCCTGTGCGGCGCAGTTGAAACTGTCGCGCCGCCAGATCGAGCGGCTGTTCAACCGCTATCTCGGCGTGACGCCGGTACGCTATATGAACGATCTGCGTCTACAGCGCGGGCGTGCGCTCTTGGCGGAGACGGATATGAGCGTCACCGATGTCGCCATTGCCTGCGGCTATGCCTCGACATCGCATTTTTCCAAGTCTTTCCGGCTAAAATACGCGATTTCGCCCTATAGATTCTCGCATTTTGGCAAGTAGCCGGGGGTAAGCCCCCCAGATATTGACCTAGCGGCAGGCTGCATCCGAATGGGTAGGGTGTTGCCTTTTGGTCATAGCCTTGGCTCTGCGAACCGGTTAGAGTGTCTTTAAAGAATAAAAAGATAACCGAGCAGACCAAGGACAGCGAGATATGGGGACGCGCTCTAGGGGCACGTTTGTCATCTCATGGTCCCAGACGGAAATCGACGGTGTGCAGGCCGCACCGCTTGACGTTCTTGCCGTTGGCGCCGCCTGGCGCTGGTATGGCGAGGCGGTTCAGGCGGATGGGGCCGGGGGGGCGCCGATCCTCGACGGGGCCGCGGGGATACACGAAATCCGACGCCGTGCTGCCCGCATGGTGCGCCGGCTGATCGGCGCCGCTTTCGCCCAGGGCGGGGAGCCGGCGGCGGCTGACGATGCGCAGGACGCCGACGATATTGATCAGGGCTTTATCGTGACCGACGGCCATCAAAGCTGGTCGGTGACGATCCTGCCGGTGCCCGATACGGGCGCGCGGCTCTTGATGTTCGTGGGCGATCCGCCGCCGACGGCGCAGGACCTTTGGGTAGTACGCGCGGCAATCGACCGGACAGAGACGGGTTCCAACACGCGCGGCGCGGGCGGGGTGATCTGCTTTACGCCCGGTTGCCGTATCCTGACACCCGAGGGGCTACGGCTGATCGAAGACCTGCGCCCCGGCGACCGGATCATGACCAAGGATAATGGCGCACAGGATATCCTGTGGATGGGGCATCGCCGGATGACCGGCGCGCGGCTTTATGCCATGCCGCATCTGCGCCCGATCCGCTTCAAGGCCGGCGCCCTTGGCATCGACCGGCCCGAGGATGATCTCTTGGTCTCGCCGCAGCACCGGATGCTGCTGGATGGCCCGGCGGCGCGGGCGCTGTTCAACACCCATGAGGTGCTGGTCAAGGCCGAGGATCTGCTGAACGACAGCACGATCTGCGTCGATCACGCGCTGCGGGAAGTGACCTATATCCACATCCTGCTGGACCGGCATAACATCGTCTGGGCCAACGGGCTGGAGACCGAGAGCTTCCATCCGTCAAACTGCGCGCTGGAAACCATCGAGGTATCGCAGCGGGCCTCGCTTTTGTCGCTCTGCCCCGGGATCGACCTGAACCCGACCCGCTATGGCGATTACGCGCGGCGCAACCTGTCGTCGTCTGAGGCGGCGATCCTGCGTCACGATCTGGCGGCCTGAGGGGCGGTTGACTCTGCCAAAACCGGCTGTATAAGGCCGCCACGTCCCCGGGCATTCCCCGGGGGCTTTTCATTGGTGTTGGTGGCCCGCGCAAGCGGAAGCCTGTCGCCCCGCAGGGGAAAAGGACAACGCCCTTCATCGCCGCCGGCCTGCCGGGGGCACCACGAACGAAGGAGATCAGCCGGGACCAAACGCACGTCTGCCAAGTACAAAATCGACCGCCGCATGGGCGAGAACATCTGGGGCCGCGCCAAGTCGCCGCTGAACAAGCGCGAATACGGTCCGGGCCAGCACGGTCAGCGCCGCAAGGGCAAGCTGTCCGACTTCGGCACCCAGCTGCGCGCCAAGCAAAAGCTCAAGGGCTATTACGGCGATCTGACCGAAAAGCAGTTCAAGAAGATCTACGCCGAAGCCGCCCGTGTGACCGGCGACACCGGTGAAAATCTGGTGGGTCTGCTCGAGCGTCGTCTGGATGCCGTCGTCTACCGCGCCAAGCTGGTTCCGCCCATCTCCGCCGCCCGCCAGTTCGTCAACCACGGCCACGTCACCGTGAACGGCACCCGCGTGAACATCGCCTCGTACCGCGTCCGCGAAGGCGACGTGATCGAAGTGCGCCAGAAGTCCAAGCAACTGGCCATCGTGCTGGAAGCCGTCGCGCTGACCGAGCGTGATGTTCCCGACTATCTGGAAGTTGACCACAACAAGATGATCGTGAAGTTCGTCCGTACCCCGGGCCTCGGCGATGTGCCCTATCCCGTGCAGATGGAACCGAACTTGGTCGTCGAATACTACGCCAAGAACTGATCCGGCATCGCCGCGCGTCAGCGACATCCGCAAAGGGCCGTCCCGCTGGGGCGGCCCTTTTGCTATCCGGCGCGCCGGGGCAGGCAGAGGCTTGCCCACAGGGAAATGCTTGGTGCGCGGATAATCGCACTGGCCTTGCAATCCCGCGCCCGCTAGAACGCGCAGGCCAGTTGGAGCCTTGCCATGAACGACACCATTCGCCCGCAGCCCGGTATCCTTGACATCGCCCTTTACGAGGGCGGCAAGGCGCATGTGGCCGGCGTGGCGAATACCGTCAAGCTGTCCTCCAACGAAAACCCCTTTGGCCCGTCGGACCGCGCCAAAGAGGCCTTTGCCAAGAGCGTCCACAGCCTGCACCGCTATCCGAATACCGATCACCGGGCGCTGCGCGAGGCGATCGGCACGGTGCATGGGCTTGACCCTGACCGCATCCTCTGCGGTGTCGGTTCGGATGAGATCATCACCTTCCTCTGTCAGGCCTATGCCGGCCCCCGCGATGAGGTGGTGTTCACCGAACACGGCTTTCTGATGTATCGCATCAGCGCGCTTGCGGTCGGGGCGACCCCGGTCGAGGTGCCTGAGCGCGAGCGGATGGCCGATGTCGATACGATCCTGCGGGCCTGCAACAACCGGACGCGGCTGGTCTTTATCGCCAACCCCAACAACCCGACCGGCACGATGATCAGCCCGGCCGAGATGGAACGGCTGGCCGCCGGGCTGCCCAAGCAGGCGATTCTGGTGATCGACGGCGCCTATGCCGAATATGTCGATGGCTACGATGGCGGTGCGGGGCTGGCCACGCAGCGCGAAAATGTCTTCATGACCCGGACCTTCTCCAAGATCTACGGTCTTGGCGGCTTGCGGATCGGCTGGGGTTACGGGCCGCGCCATATCGTCGATGTGCTGAACCGGGTGCGGGGGCCATTCAACCTCTCGACCACGCAGCTTGAGGTGGCCGAGGCCGCGGTGCGCGATCAGGACTGGGTGGTGAAATGCCGGTCCGAGAATGCCCGGATGCGTCATTGGCTGGCCGAAGCCTTGGCCGAGATCGGCGTGCCCTCGGACACCAGCATGGCCAATTTCGTTCTGGCCCGCTTTGCCAACACCGAAGAGGCCGAGGCCTGTGATGAATATTTGCAGGGTCAGGGTCTGATCGTACGGCGGGTTTCGGGCTATAAACTCCCGAACTGTTTGCGCATCACTGTCGGGGATGAGGCAAGCTGCCGGCGCGTCGCTCATGCCGTTGGGCAGTTCAAGGGGTTGAAATGACGCCCCTTTACGACCGTGTGGCGTTGATCGGGCTGGGCTTGATTGCCGGTTCGATGGCCCATGCGATGCGTCAGCATGGTCTGGCGCGGCAGATCGTCGGTCATGCGAAGTCCGAGGAAACCCGCGCGATTGCCCGCGATCTTTTCTGTGATGAGGTCTATGCCTCTGCCGCCGAGGCGGTGGCTGGGGCCGATCTGGTGGTGCTGGCCGTGCCCGTTGGCGCGATGGAGGCAATTGCGGCCGAGATTGCCCCGCACCTCAAACCCGGCGCGACCGTGACCGATGTCGGCAGCGTCAAGGGGGCGGTGGTCGAGGCCGTGGCCCCGCATCTGCCCGCCGGCGTGACCTTTATCCCCGGTCATCCGATGGCGGGCACCGAATATTCCGGCCCGCGCTCGGGCTTTGCCAGCCTGTTCCAGAACCGCTGGTGGTTGCTCACCCCGCTTGAGGGGACCGCGCCCGAGGAACTCTCGCGCCTGCGCCAACTGCTTGAGGCGATGGGCGCGCGTGTCGACACCATGGATGTCGCCCATCACGATCTGGTGGTGGCGGTGGTCAGCCATGTGCCGCACGCCATCGCCTATACGATGGTGGGCGTTGCCGATCACATGCGCCGGGTCTCGCAGTCCGAGGTGGTCAAGTATTCCGCTGCCGGTTTCCGCGATTTCACCCGCATCGCGGCCAGTGACCCGACCATGTGGCGCGATGTGTTCCTGACCAACAAAGAGGCGGTTCTGGACATCCTTGGCCGCTTTGCCGAAGAGCTGTTCGTGCTGCAACGAGCGATCCGCATGGGGGATGGTGAGCATCTTCATGCCTACTTCACCCGTACCCGCGCGATTCGGCGTGGCATTATCGAGGCGGGTCAGGAGAATTCGGCCCCCCATTTCGGGCGCGCGGCCCCCCCCGCGGCCCCCGGGGCAGAAGGGAAAACGGAATACAGTATGTGCGCGGG
>CALLZQ010000109.1 GCA_937858255.1 uncultured Tabrizicola sp. | reverse complement strand
CCAATAGGCCCCGGCGACATGGGTCAGCTTGAAGGCATCGGCGGGCAGTTGCCCGGTATGTTGCAGATGCGGGCCACGGCAGAGGTCCTGCCAGTCGCCATGCCAGTACATCCGCAGGTCCTGCCCCTCGGGGATCTTGTTGACCAGTTCGACCTTGTAGGGCTCACCGCGCTCTTCGTAATAAGCGATGGCG
Source organism: uncultured Tabrizicola sp. (assembly GCA_937858255.1). GTDB lineage: Bacteria > Pseudomonadota > Alphaproteobacteria > Rhodobacterales > Rhodobacteraceae > Pseudotabrizicola. The sequence goes on along the minus strand of CALLZQ010000109.1, from coordinate 1,953 downwards.
CGGGCACGGTCCCAGATCTCGGTCCGCACCGGATCGCGGGCGTTGATGATCTGCTTCATCTTGGCCTCGATCTGGCCAAGATCCTCGGGCGTGAAGGGTTCGGCCCGGTCAAAGTCATAGAACCAGCCGTGATCGCGCACCGGGCCGATGGTCACTTTGACATCGGGCCAGATCTCTTGCACGGCGCGGGCCATGATATGCGCCAGATCATGCCTGATCAGTTCCAGCGCCGGCACGTCGTCTTTCAGCGTGTTGATCGAGATATTGGCGTCGGCCTGAATCGGCCAGGCCATATCCCAATGCGCGCCATTGACCTGCGCCGAGATCGCGGCCTTGGCCAGCGAGGGGGCGATCGAGGCCGCCACTTCGGCCGGGGTCACGCCCGCCGGATAGCTGCGCTGATTGCCATCGGGAAAGGTCAGGGAAATCTGGGCCATATCGGCTCTCCTCGTCGGTCTGGCGCCCACGGAACGCCCGGTTGCGGGTGGTATATATAGGTGCGTTCCTTGAACGGTTCACGGGCGAAGGTCAAGCGTCAAGCAGGCGCGCGACCATGGCGGTCTGGTCGCGCCGGGGGCTGCGTGGCAGTCGGGCCCCGCCGAAAGGGGGGCATGATGCGTTCATTTGACGAGATCCTGGCGATTGCAGCAGCCCGCAAGGGCGGGGCCGAAGCGGTGCTGGCGGGCGCGATGCCGGTCAAGCCGGCGGCGGAACTGGCGGCTATTCCTTCGGCAGATTGGCTGGCGCAGATGGCGCGGGGCATCTTTCAGGCCGGGATCAGTTGGCAGGTGATCGAGGCGAAATGGCCCGGCATCACCGAGGCGTTTGAGGGCTTTGCCCCCGGGCCGCTGTCGGTCAAGGATGACGACTGGCTGGAGGACATGCTGGCCGACCGCCGGGTGATCCGCTCGGGCCCCAAGATCGTGGCGATCCGCGACAACGCTGCCTTTATCCGCCGGGTGGATGAGGAAGGCGGCGGTTTCGCCCGCCGCATCGCCGACTGGCCGGCTGAGGATTTCGCCGGGCTGATCGCCTGGCTGACCGAGAACGGCAGCCGTCTGGGGGGAAACACCGGTCCCTACATGCTGCGCGCCATGGGCAAGGAAAGCTATCTGCTAAGCCGGGATGTGCTGGCGCGGCTGGTCGAAGAGGGGGTGATGACCGGCACCCCGGGGTCGAAAAAGGCGCAGGTGGCGATTCAGGCGGCATTTAACCAATGGCGCGCAGAAAGCGGGCAGAGCCTGAATGTGATCAGCCGGGTTCTGGCGCAGAGCATCGGTCAGGGCTGACAGCGCCCGCAAAGGGCGCTAGACCGGGCCACAGGGGGCGCATCGCACATGACCGAATTTCTGACCACGCCGCAGGGCCGCCGCATCGCCTATCGCCAAAGCACAGGGGCCGGGCCGGGCGTCGTGTTTCTGGGCGGGTTCAAATCCGACATGACCGGAACCAAGGCCGAATACCTGCATGACTGGGCCGTGGCGCAGGGGCGGGCCTTTCTGCGGCTGGATTATTCGGGGCATGGTCAGTCCTCGGGCGCGTTTCTCGATGGCGCGATTGGCGACTGGTATGAGGATGCGCTGGCCGCGATCACCACGCTGACAAAGGGGCCGCAGGTCCTGGTCGGCTCGTCCATGGGGGGCTGGATCGCGTTGCTGATCGCCCGGACGATCCCTGAACGCATCGCCGGTCTGGTGGGCATCGCCGCCGCGCCGGATTTCACCGAGGACAGCATGTGGGCTGATTTCTCGGAGGCGCAGAGGGTAGAACTGGCGGAAAAGGGCCGGGTTGAGCTGCCCTCGGATTATTCGGACGAACCCTATGTCATCACGCGCCGCCTGATCGAAGAGGGGCGGGGACGGCTGGGGCTGCGCGCGCCGGTCAATCTGCCCCTTCCGGGGCGGCTGCCGCCAGGGACAGCGCATGTTCCAGCGCTTTGAGGCTGTCGTGCTC
>CALLZQ010000108.1 GCA_937858255.1 uncultured Tabrizicola sp. | reverse complement strand
GGTGGGTACAGGCGCTGTCGCGTCGCCGGCCGGAAGACACCGCGACCGGTGCGGTTCTGTCGAGCTTTTACGGCTTTGGGATTGTGCTGCTGACGGTGATTCAGGGCTGGGGGCAGGGTCGGCCTGCGGGGCTGGAGACGGTGCTGCTGGGCTCCACCGCCGGGATGCTGCGGGCCGAGGCGCTGACCATCGCGCTGGGTGGCGCGGCTGTGCTGATCGCCCTGGCGGCGCTGCGGCGCCCGCTGGCGCTGGTGGCCTTTGATCCGTTGCAGGCCCGGATGATGGGCCTGAACCCCCGCCTGATGGATGGCCTGTTGATGGCGCTGGTGCTGGCGGTGGTGCTGGTAGGGTTGAACGTGACTGGCCTGATCCTGATTGTCGCGCTCTTGGTCACGCCAGCCGTGACGGCGCGGCTCTGGATGCAAAGCGTTGGCGGCACAGCGATCTTATCGGCGGCCATCGGCGCGGCCTGCGGTTATGTCGGCGCGGCCATCTCCGCGGCACTGCCCGATGTGCCGACGGGGCCGGTGATCGTGATGCTGGTGGCGTCGGGCTTTGCCATTTCCCTGATCCTGAGGCCCGCGCAATGAACGAGTTTCTGGCGCTCTCGCTGCCGCCGATTCTGGTGGCGACGCTGGCGGCACTGGCCTGTGCCCTGCCGGGCACCTTTCTGATCCTGTCGCGCCGCGCCATGCTGGGCGATGCGATGAGCCATGTCGTCCTGCCGGGGATCGTGGCGGCTTTCCTGCTGACCGGTTCGGCCGCCGGCTGGGTGATGGGGGCGGGGGCCCTGGCCGCTGCCGGGCTTTCGGCGCTGCTGATCGAAGTGGTGACGCGCCGTGCCAGAATGGAGCCCGGGGCGGCGATGGCCGTGGTGTTTACCGCGATGTTCGCCGCCGGGGTTCTCTTGCTGGAACTCAGCGGCACCGGGGCCATCCATCTCGATGTCGAGCACGCGCTTTATGGCAATCTCGAAAGCCTTGTCTGGCTTTCGGCCACGGGGATCGAGAGCCTGACTGACCCGCTGGCCCTTGTCGATCTGCCGCCGGAACTGGGGCGGCTCGCGGCGATTGCTGCGGGGCTGGCCTTGGCGCTGTGGCTGACATGGCGGCCCTTGGTCGCGACGACCTTTGACCCGGTTTTCGCGCGCAGCCAGGGCATCCCCACCGGCCTTGTGATGGCCGGGTTGACAGCTGCAACTGCGCTGGCGGCCGTGGCGGCCTTTCAGGCGGTGGGGTCGATCCTGACCATTTCGATGTTGATCTGCCCGCCGGCCACCGCCCGGCTGATGACCCGCCGGCTGGGCGCGCAACTGGCGCTGTCGGCATTATTCGCCACACTGTCGGCGGTGCTGGGCTATGTGCTGGCTGGCTATGGCCCGCTCTGGATCGGGCTGGGGTTCACCCTCTCGGCCGCTGGCATGATCGCAACGGTATCAGGCCTGATGCTGGCACTGGCGGCGCTGATCTCTTCCCAAGCCCCGCCCCCGCGCCTATAAGGCGGCGCAAAGCGGCAAGAGGGACCCCATGCGCATCGCCGAAGTCACCCGCAACACCTCGGAAACGCGGATTTCCCTGTCGGTCAATCTCGATGGCACCGGCAGCTACGATTGCCAGACCGGCGTCGGTTTCTTCGATCACATGCTGGAGCAACTGGCCCGGCATTCGCTGATCGACATCACCGCCCGCGCCGAGGGCGATCTGCATATCGATGATCACCACACCGTCGAGGATTGCGGCATTGCCCTTGGTCAGGCGCTGGTTCGCGCGCTGGGGGACAAGAAAGGTATTCGCCGTTACGGGCATTTCGCCCTGGCGATGGATGACACACAGGTGGCCTGCGCGCTCGACCTTTCGGCACGGCCCTATCTGGTCTGGAACCTCAGCTTTCCCAGCGCCAAGATCGGCAGTTTCGACACCGAACTGGTGCGTGAGTTCTTTCAGGCCCTGTCCACCCATGGCGGGATTACGCTGCATGTCGATCTGGTGCATGGCCTGAACAGCCACCATATCGCCGAGGCCGCGTTCAAATCGGTGGCGCGGGAGCTGCGCCTGGCGGTCGAGGCCGAACCCCGCAT
>CALLZQ010000107.1 GCA_937858255.1 uncultured Tabrizicola sp. | reverse complement strand
ATGAACCCTTTGGGATGCTCGACAGCCTGACCCGCTGGGAATTGCAGGAAGTGCTGATGGAGGTTTGGAGCCGGACCAAGGTCACCGCGATCTGCGTCACCCATGATGTCGATGAGGCGATCCTCTTGGCCGACCGCGTGGTGATGATGACCAACGGCCCCCGCGCCACCATCGGCAAGATCACCGAGGTCAACCTGCCGCGCCCGCGCACCCGCAAGGCGCTGCTCGATCACCCTGATTATTACCACTATCGCCAGCAGGTGCTCGATTTCCTTGAGGAATACGAACACGGCGCGCACAAGAAGGATGCAGCGTGATGGCCCAGAAACTTGTCGTCATCGGTGCCGGCATGGCCTCGGGCCGGATGCTGGAACATCTGTTCGAGACGTCGCCCGGCGCCTATGACGTGACCCTCTTCAACGGTGAGCCGCGCGGGAACTACAACCGCCTGATGCTGTCGCCGGTGCTGTCGGGCGAAAAGACCTATGAAGAGATCGTGACCCATGATGCCGATTGGTATGCCGCGCAGGGCGTCACCTGCCGGTTTGGCGAGCAGGTGACGAAGATCGACCGCGAGCGTAAGGTGGTCATCTCCAAGGGTGGTGAGACCGCCTATGACAAGCTGGTGATAGCCACCGGCTCGGCCCCCATCATCATCCCGGTGCCGGGCAAGGACCTGCCCGGTGTCGTGACCTACCGCGATCTGGAAGATACCAATGCGATGATCGCGGCGTCAGAACCCGGTGCCAAGGCCGTGGTGATTGGCGGCGGTCTGTTGGGCCTTGAGGCGGCGGCGGGTATGGCCGCACGCGGGGCAGAGGTGACGGTGATTCACCTGATGGGTCATCTGATGGAACGTCAGCTCGACCCCGCTGCCGGCTATCTGTTGCAAAAGGATCTCGAACGGCGCGGCATCAAGGTTCACTGCAAGGGCGCGACGAAAGCGATCTTGGGTGACGGGAAGGTTGAGGCGGTGCTGTTGGAGGATGGTACGGTCTATCCAGCGGATCTTGGCTGCATGGCCGTCGGGATCCGCCCGGAAACCCGCCT
>CALLZQ010000106.1 GCA_937858255.1 uncultured Tabrizicola sp. | reverse complement strand
GCCTCAAGCTCGGCGGGCGACATTTTCGACGGGTCCGGCATGCCGCCCTTGCCCATCATCTGCTTGACCATCTGCTTCATGCCGCCGCCCTTGCCGACCTTTTTCATCATGTCGGCCATCTGCTTGTGCTGTTTCAGCAGGCGGTTAAGTTCGGAAACCTCCAGCCCCGCCCCGGCAGCGATGCGCTTTTTGCGGCTGGCTTGCAGCATGTCGGGGTTGGCGCGCTCTTTCTTGGTCATCGAGTTGATCAGCGCGATCTGGCGGCGCAGCATGCGGTCGTCAAAGCCCGCCTCTTCGGCGGCCTTGGCCATCTTGCCCATACCCGGCAGCATGCCCATCAGGCCCTGCATGCCGCCCATCTTCATCATCTGCTCAAGCTGCATCTTGAGGTCGTTCATGTTGAACAGACCCTTGGCAAAGCGCTTGGCCATGCGTTCGGCCTGCTCAGCCTCAAACGTTTCCTGCGCCTTTTCGACAAGGGCGACGATGTCACCCATGCCAAGGATGCGGCCCGCGACGCGCTCGGCCTCGAACGTTTCCAGCGCGTCCATCTTTTCGCCAAGGCCGACGAAGCGGATGGGCTTGCCGGTGACAGCGCGCATCGACAGGGCCGCGCCGCCACGGCCATCGCCGTCCATCCGGGTCAGGACGACGCCCGAGATACCGACCTTGCCGTCAAATTCGGTGGCGACGTTGACGGCATCCTGACCGGTCAGACCATCGACGACCAGCAGGGTTTCGCGTGGCTGGGCGATGTCGCGGACGGATTGCACCTCATCCATCAGCACTTCGTCGATATGCAGGCGGCCTGCGGTATCGAGGAAGAGGACGTCATAGCCGCCAAGGCTGGCCTGGGTCTTGGCGCGTTTGGCGATTTGCGGGGCGGTTTCGCCCTTGACGATCGGCAGGGTATCAACGCCGATCTGGCCGCCGAGGATCTGCAACTGCTCCATCGCCGCCGGGCGGTTGGTATCAAGGCTGGCCATCAGCACCCGCTTGCCGTTGCGGTCTTTCAGACGCTTGGCAAGTTTGGCGGTAGTGGTGGTCTTGCCCGAGCCTTGCAGACCGACCATCAGGATGGCGGCAGGCGGGTTGTCGATCTTGAGCGCGTCGGCCGGGCCGTCGCCGGCGAGGAATTTCACCAGTTCGTCATGGACGAACTTGACGACCATCTGGCCGGGGGTCACCGATTTGGTGACGGCGACGCCGGTCGCCTTGTCCTGCACCCGCTTGATGAAGTCGCGGGCGACGGGCAGCGAAACGTCAGCCTCCAGCAGGGCCACACGCACTTCGCGCAGGGCGGCGGTCACGTCAGCCTCGGTCAGCGCGCCCTGCTTGGTCAGACGGTCAAAGACACCGCCAAGGCGTTCTGAGAGGCTTTCGAACATGCGCGTCACTCCTGACTTTGACCCCGTTCATATGGGGCCGGCTGGCGGCGGGACCAAGGGCAAAGCGGAACAGCACCTGCGGGCGCAACGCGCTGGCAGATGGCGATCCCGGGTCAATACCCAAGGGACCGGAAGCATGGGCCTCCGGGGAAGTGGGGCGAGGGATACGCCGCGTGGCCTGCTGAGTCAAGGCCAGAGGGCAGAAAAGCCGCACGCGCCGCGGCACGAGCGGCAGAAAAAAGTCGGGGCCCGGCAGGCGCAACACCTGCCAGACCCCGTTTTGCCGTGAGTGGCGGCAATCAGATCAGTTGTCGTCTTCGTCGGTGTGATCGACCGACAGCACGCTCAGTTCGCTCAGCGTGTAATCGCCGGCGTTCAGGCCCAGGATCGAGGCGAGTTGCACGGTGCCCGGATTGTTGGCGCCTGCCGAGGTCTGTTCGCGGATGGTGCCCGACAGGATGAAATCGATCTCTTCTTCTTCCTCATTGGCAATGGCACGCTCCAGACGAGCCAATTCGTTCACCGAATAACGGCCCGGCTCAACACCCAGCGTCGCGGCGAATTGCGCGGCGCCGCCTGTGGTGCCGCCCATATCCGAACGGGTCACGTCCGAGTTGCGTTGCGCCTTGAGCAGGTTGATCAGCTCCAGATCGTTGTCGCGGCGCGCTTCGACCAGGCGTTGCAGGATGCCAACGCTATAGCCTTCGCCGGAAACACCGGCTGCGGCAGCCAGTTGGTCATAAGCAGCCGAAGAGGGTTGCGCCACGGCAGCACCGGCGGTCAGGGCCGAAGCAAGGGCGAGAGCCGAGAGAGTGAAGTTACGCATAGTCTTTCCTTTCGCATCTTTCATATGTTCATACCTGCCACGCAGGGCGGTCAGGCCATCGGCAGCGGGGTCCCGTTCGTTTGTCCCTGGGGCCGCTGCGCTCCGATGCAGTGGAGATAGTGAGCAAAATTTTTCTTTTCATTCCAAAACTTTGCTGGCACTCTGTTCAAAATTGCACAACAAAAGCCGGTGATCAGCCGTGATCCGGCCGGGGGGAAATGACGATGTCGCTGCCCAGTTGGGATGAGATACGAACCGCATTTCAGGTTGCCAGAATGGGCACTGTCTCGGGGGCGGCCGAGGTGTTGGGGGTGCATCACGCCACGGTGATAAGGCACATTGATGCACTGGAAAGAACGCTGGGGGCCAAGCTGTTTCAGCGCCATGCTCGCGGCTACACGCCGACAGAATCGGGGCGGGACCTCTTGTCGGTGGCGCAGGCAACCGAGGAACAGTTCGCCCAGTTGGCCAGTCGCATCAAGGGTCAGGGCGAGGTGGTGGCCGGGGAACTGGTCGTGACCTCGATTGCCGGGGCTTCGGCGCTGCTGACCCCGGTGCTGAGCGGGTTTCAGGAAAAATACCCCGGCGTCTCGGTGCGGTTTCTGACCGACATGCGGGTGTTCCGGCTGGATTATGGCGAGGCGCATGTGGCGATCCGCGCTGGCAATGCCCCCGAAGAGCCGGACAATGTGGTGCAGCCCCTCGCCCGGTTGCGGACCGGCCTCTATGCCGCCAAGAGTTATATCGCGGCGCGGGGCCTGCCCTCGGGCGAAGAGGATTTCGAGGGCCACCACTTTGTCTGCGTCGATAACGAGGCCACCCGCGCGCCGTTTTATCGCTGGCTGATGGCGCGGGTGCCGGCCGAGCAGATCACCTTCCGCTCGACAGAACCGGCGGCGCTGGACGAGGCGGTACGGCTGGGCGCCGGCATCGGCTTTCTGGCCGCCTACAAGGCCGAACAAGACCCCGATCTGGTCGAAATCCTGCCGCCACGACCGGAATGGGAAGCGCCATTGTGGCTGGTCACGCATGTCGATCTGCACCGCACCCGCAAGGTTCAGGCCTTTCTGGCGCATCTCAAGGATGCCGCGCGCGATTGGCGCGTGTGACCCGGGGCGCGAAAGATGGGCGCCCGAAATCTGGGACTGTCCCCCTCTCGGCAGGGCCATCTGGCGATGCTGGGATTTTCGGCGCTGGTCGCGGGGTCGTTCAGTCTGGGGGCGCTGGCCACACCCCATATCGACCCCTCGGCGCTGACCGCGTTGCGCTTCGTGCTGGCGGCGCCTCTGGTCGGGATCGCCGCCTGGGTTGGGGGCGGATTGCATCGCGGGATCTGGCGGGCGCCCTGGCGCTACGCGGTGCTGGCGGTGCTGATGGCGGCCTATTTCATCCTGATGTTCGAGGGGTTGCGCAGTGCCGATGCGGTCTCGACCGCTGCCGTCTTTACCCTGACACCCTTGATGGCCGCCGGTTTCGGCTGGGTCTTGCTGCGGCAGGCGATGACCCGGCGCATCGCGCTGGCGCTGATACTGGGCGCGGCCGGCGCGCTCTGGGTGATCTTTCGCGCCGATCTGGACCGGCTGTGGGCACTGGAAATCGGACGCGGCGAGGCGATCTATTTCTGGGGCTGCGCGGCACATGCGCTCTATACCCCGCTGGTGCGGCGACTGAACCGGGGAGAGACCGCCGCCGCCTTTACCTTTGGCACCCTGGTCATCGGGGCGGGGCTGGTTCTGCTCTGGGCGCTGCCGGAATTGCGGCGCGCGAACTGGGCGGAAATGCCGGTCGTTGTCTGGGTCACGCTGGCCTATACTTCGGTCGCGGCGACGGCGGCGACCTTTGTGCTGGTGCAATTCGCCAGCCTGCGCCTGCCCGCCGCCAAGGTGATGGCCTATACCTATCTGACACCTTCTTGGGTGCTGTTGTGGGAGCTGGCGCTGGCCCGCCCTGCGCCGCCTGTCACGGTTCTGGCCGGGCTGGGGCTGACGCTGATCGCGCTCTGGCTGCTGCTTGACGGCGAGAATCTGCCGAAGCCCCCGCCCCCCGTCGGGCCTGCGGGGCAGTCTTAACCCAATCGTAAGGATCTGGGCGCGAAATCCCCCGCGTGGTCACAAAGTTGCCGCATTGCCGCACAAGGCTGGCTGTCCTGGCAGGAGGTGTTCATGGCTTCGATCTTCGTTTTGGCGGGCGGCATCGTCGGTTTCTTTTCGGCGATGCTGTCGGTGTTGATGTCCGGCGGCGGCCTGTTGGCGGCGCTTGGCATCTGGGTGACGGTCGGGCTGTTGTTCCTGATGCTGGGCCTCTTGCTGGCCGTAACCGGCCCGGCCGCCACGGCAGGCCAGGCTGCCGGCACCACCCAGCCCCGCGCCCAAGGCTCCAGCTAAGCAGGCTTTTCCGCCTTCGCCCTTGCATTTTCGGGATTTTTACCGCATATCTCTGGCGCGACGTTATCTAATTCGACCACTGTCTCCGACTTCGGCCACAGCAATCGACGACAAGCTGACTGCGCCGGGCCGTCGCACTTCCGCGGACGGCAAATCTAGAGGAGACTTCACGATGGCCAAGGGCACCGTGAAATGGTTCAATGAAACCAAGGGTTACGGCTTCATCGCCCCGGAAGGCGGCAAGAAGGACGTGTTCGTTCACATCACCGCGCTGCAGCGCGCCGGCCTGACCAGCCTGAAGGATGGCCAGCCGGTGGTCTTCGATATCGAAGCCGGGCGTGATGGCCGGGAATCGGCCACCAACCTGACTCTGGCCTGAGGCCAGCACAGGTTCCCGATCATCTCGGGGCTGAAAGACAAAGGGCATCGCCATGGCGATGCCCTTTCAATTTATCGCATGGGGATGAACTCAGACCTGTGCGGTCAGGAAGCGCCCCTTAAACACCGTCTCAAGCGCCAGCCGGATCGCCACATTCGACAGCGGCGCGCGCAACAAGATCGGGTCCGAGCGGCGAAGCGGAAACGTTTGTTCCCGGCAATCGGTCGAAATCAGGACCACCGGCGCACGCAAATCGTTCGGGCATAGCCGCCCGACAGCGCGGCGCACCGCCTCCAGCCCGTCATAGCCATCGCAGTCGATCACCAGCACATCGGCGGCGCGGTGATCGTCGGCAAAGGCCGCAAGCCCGTCATAAAGCTCGGCCACCACCTCAAGCACCCCGCCCATCGACGACAGCCGGCGCGAGGTTCCGCCCAGGGGGCCGTCGCGGGTGACGACCATCGCGGAGAAGGGTTTTTCTGTATGGCCCTGGTCTTGTTTCAAACGAAAGATCTGCATGGCGCCCCCTCTGGGTCCTGTGCTTTCCCTTACGGCGCGGCAGGCCATGCCTTTAGCCCGCGGGGCAGAAACAGTCCCCTGAATCTCTCCGCTTGCCCGAACGTGACCGCTGTACCACAGTAAGGCTCTGCAACAGCCCGGGGGCACCATGGCAGAGCCCGATTACCAAAGGCTTATCGACGCCGAGACTTGGCATTTCATCCATCAGACCGAGGCGGAATACCCACCCGACGCCGTCTCGCTGAGCGTGGCAGACCAGCGCCGGATCTATGACCGGATGTGCCGGCGTTTTCACGCAGGCTATCCCCCCGGCGTCACCGCGCGGGATGAAATCCTCGGCGGCCTGCCCTGCCGCCGCTACCCCGGGCAAATGCCGACAGTGCTGTATTTTCACGGCGGCGGATTTGTCGTCGGCGGGCTCGACAGCCATGACGATGTCTGCGCCGAGATCCGCGCCACAACCGGTCTGACGGTCGTCTCGGCGGATTACCGGCTCTGCCCCGAACATCCGCATCCGGCCGCCTATGACGATTGCCTCGCGGTGGCCCGCGCCCTGCCCGGGCCGCTGATCCTGGTGGGCGACAGTGCCGGCGGCAATCTCGCGGCGGCGGTCGCCGCGGCACTGCGGGGCAGCAGCCATGTGATTGGCCAGGTACTGATCTATCCCGGCCTCGGCGGCGACCGGCACACAGGTAGTTATCTGACCCATGCGCGGGCGCCGATGCTCAGCACCGAGGATGTGGCCTATTACGCCGCGATCCGCCA
>CALLZQ010000105.1 GCA_937858255.1 uncultured Tabrizicola sp. | reverse complement strand
CGTCGCCGCCTCCGCCGGGACGACGAGCCCGTAGCCCTCGCCGAACCCGACCAGGCGCTCGCCCGGGCCGAGGAGGTCGTCCGCGGCCGCGAACAGGTCCGGATCGAGCACCGAGAGCCGCGCCTCGGTCGAGGCCCGCGCGATTGAGGCGACGGGTCATCCCGCGCTCTGCCGCAGCCGCGCCGGGGTCAGCGCCGAAACCGCGCTGCCCAAGATCATGTGGCTCAAGGCCCATGAGCCCGACCGTTTCGCCCGCACGCGCTGGTTCGTCGAAATGGCCGATTACATGGCGTTGCGGCTCTCGGGCCGGCTGACGCTGGGGCAGAACCTGACCATCAACCGCTGGTTCTATAACCCGCGCGACGGCGGCTGGCCCGAGAGCTTCCTTTCCGCCATCGGACTGGAGGGGATTTCGGCCCGCTTTCCCGCCGAAATGCCGGCCCTTGGCGATCCCATCGGCCCGATCCTGCCAGAGGCAGCGGCAGAGATGGGGCTTGATCCGCACACGCTGATCGTCGCCGGCGGCACCGGTGCCTATGTGGCGATGGTCGGCCTGAACACCCTGCGCCCCGGTGAAACGGCACTGATCACCGGCACCTCGCATCTGGTGCTGCCGGTGGTCGCCACCGATGATGAGGTTGAGGGGCTGTTCGGCCCGCACCCCGATTGCGTGACCAAGGGCGCCTTTGTGATGGAGGGGGGGCAAGTTTCCTCGGGTGCGATCCTGCGCTGGTGGCATGAGGTGATGAACGAGGGAGAGACCGTCACCAGTTACGACACGCTCTTGGCCGAGGCCGAGGCCGCCCCGCTGGGGGCCGAGGGGCTGGTGGTGCTGGATTTCTGGCAGGGCAACCGCAACCCCTTTACCGATTACGACCTGCAAGGCGCGATCTGGGGCCTGACGCTGAAACATGGCCGGGCCGAGATCACCCGGGCCCTGATGGAGTCTGTCGCGCTTGGCACGGCCAATATCCTTGGCCGGCTGACCGGGCGCGGGATCCGCACAGCCAGCATGACCCTCGCGGGGGGCGTCTTGCGCTCGCGCTTTTGGGCGCAGATGCATGCCGATGCCACCGGCACGCCGCTGCGCATCCCGGCGGTGGGTGAGGCAACGGCGCTCGGCGCCGCAATTGCGGCGGCCGTGGGGGCAGGGCTTTACCCCTCGCTGGAGGTTGCAGCCGATCAAATGGTGCGGATCATCGAGGAAATTCACCCCGATCCGGCCCGACACACCCTGTACGCCGCGCAGTTGGCGGTCTATCTCGATACCCATGCGGCGCTGAAAAGGCTGATGCACGCCCAGGCCGCCCGCAACCGCGCCAGAGCCTCGGCCGGCTAGAAGGAAAGTGATCATCATGCAGATACCCGCACATCTGTTGGACATGGACGGGGTTCTGG
>CALLZQ010000104.1 GCA_937858255.1 uncultured Tabrizicola sp. | reverse complement strand
CGCATCCCGACATGAATGCGCTCGGGCTTGGGCCCGATCTTGTCGAGGTTGTTCTGGTGGATCACGCTCCACATGCCGGCATTCTTGTACATGCCGTCAGCGATGACCGACAGGCTGTCCCCCGGCTTGACGACATAGATGCCGCCACAGGTCTCGGCCTGAGCCGCCAGACCGGAAAAAGCCGAAAGCAAGGCAGTCGCCGCGGCTGCGGCCCAAATCTTGTGTTTCATAATCCACACCCCCCCAAGATGTGAGACAACTATGCAAAGGCGCCCCCCTTGGTCAAGTCAACTGGACGATGCGCGAAAGCCGCCTGTCGGGCCCGCTCGCGGCGGTTTGTCTAACTAAGGGTTGATCTTTCAGGTAAACTGACCACGTTAGCGCTAACTTGCGTCAACTGAGTCGAATCTCAGGTCAGGAGGAATTCATGGTTGTACGGGTTGCCATCAACGGCTTTGGACGGATCGGACGGAACGTTCTGCGCGGGATCATCGAATCGGGCCGGACCGATATCGAGGTGGTCGCCATCAACGACCTTGGCCCGGTCGAGACCAATGCGCATCTGTTGCGCTTTGACTCGGTCCATGGCCGCTTCCCCAGCGAAGTGACCACGGGTGAGGACTGGATCGACGCCGGGCGCGGCCGGATGCGGGTCACCGCCATGCGCAATCCCGCCGACCTGCCCTGGTCGGATGTCGATATCGTCATGGAATGCACCGGCATCTTCACCTCCAAGGAAAAGTGCCAGCCGCATCTGGAGAACGGGTCAAAGCGGGTGCTGATCTCGGCCCCCGGCGACGGCGCTGACAAAACCATCGTTTATGGCGTCAACCATGACACGCTGACCGGCGATGACATCGTGGTGTCGAACGCCTCTTGCACGACGAACTGCCTCTCGCCCGTGGCCAAGGTGCTGAACGACGCCATCGGCATCGAAAAGGGGATGATGACCACCATCCACAGCTATACCGGGGACCAGCCGACGCTGGACACCATGCACAAGGATCTCTATCGCGCCCGCGCAGCGGCGCTGTCAATGATCCCGACCTCGACCGGTGCGGCCAAGGCCGTGGGTCTGGTGCTGCCGGAGTTGAAAGGCAAGCTGGACGGGTTTGCGATCCGCGTGCCGACACCCAATGTCTCGGTCGTCGACCTGAAGTTCATCGCCAAGCGCGCCACCTCGGTCGAGGAAATCAACGCCGCGATCAAGGCCGCCGCCGATGGCCCGATGAAGGGCATTCTGGGCTATACCCTGTTCAAGAATGTCTCGTCGGACTTCAACCACGATCCGCATTCCTCGGTCTTCCACATGGATCAGACCAAGGTCATGGATGGCACCATGTGCTCGATCCTGTCGTGGTATGACAACGAATGGGGCTTTTCCAACCGCATGGCCGATACCGCCGTGGCGATGGGCAAGCTGATCTGAACGCAAGAGGCGGGATAGCGCCGATGTTTCGGGCCGGTCACCATTCGTGACCGGCCCTTGCTTTTCCCCGCCGACCAAGGGGTTATGCTGGCATCATGGATCTGGTCGTTCTGCTTGCCATTCTCTCGGGCCTCTTGCTGGCCATCGCTTTGTCCGAGCCGCTCGCGGCACGGTTGCGCCTGCCAGTCAGTGTGATTTTGGCCGCCAATGGCATCGCCA
>CALLZQ010000103.1 GCA_937858255.1 uncultured Tabrizicola sp. | reverse complement strand
CGACCAGCGATTCCTTGCAGCCGTATTTGTTGTCGAATTTCGACTTGGTGACCGAGTCGTTGACGTTGATCGCCGGGAAGGGCAGCAGGCCCTTCTTGTGCAGATCATAGAGGCGATGCACCCCCGTCGTGGTTTCCTCAGAGACTCCCTTGATCTCGGCACGCTGCTTGGTGAACCAGCCCGGGCTGGCGGCGAGGCGCTTTTTGATCTGGTTGAACAGGCAAACCTCTTCTTCCGAGGTCGGAACGGCAATCAGATCGGTTTCCCCGGCCTCGACCCGGGCACCCAGCAGGATGTAGAGCGTGGCGTCGCCGCCATCGTCGAGGATCATGTTGCAGGTGCCGCCCTCGCCGCCAAACTGGAAAATCCGGTCGGTGTAGTCCCAGTACTGTTCCAAGGTTTCGCCCTTGATCGCAAAGACCGGTGTGCCACCCGCCGCAATGGCGGCGGCAGCGTGGTCTTGGGTCGAGAAGATGTTGCACGAGGCCCAGCGAACATCGGCGCCCAGCGCTTTCAGCGTTTCGATCAGGACGGCGGTCTGCACCGTCATATGCAGCGAGCCTGCGATGCGCGCGCCCTTCAGCGGCTGGCTTGCGCCAAATTCCTCACGACAAGCCATCAGTCCCGGCATTTCGGTTTCAGCGATGGTCAGTTCCTTGCGGCCGAATTCCGCAAGATTGACGTCCTTGACGATATAATCGGCCATGTCGGCGCGGCTCCCGTGAATGAGTTTCGGCGCGATACCTAGCACTCACGGTCAAGATCGGCAACGCAGGCATTAGCCAGCGACGGCAACCGATTGGAAGGCCATGCCCGCGTCCTGTGTGCCGGTCCACCCGGAACCCGAGGCAATGATGCAGGAAATCCCGTCATCGCCTTTGTGAACCATCGTCCAGCTTCCCATCAAATCGGAAGCCCAGAGTTGCAGCACAAGGCCATCGCCGGTCTTGCGCAGTTCAACGGGCTGCTCGTCAAAATCATGACGCAGCGTTTGTGAAATCAGGCCATGGGCGGAACAATGCGGTTCGTCAACCGGCTGCGCCCCATGGGCCAGCACGTCATAAACCGAGAGGTCATTCTGGTCTGTCGCCGAATAGGAGGTCAGTTCGGCCGAGGGCAGCGCATCGAAATATTCGTCCGTTGCTTCGGTGGCCGCGAAATAGCCCGAGGTCACAGCGGCAAGAGCAAGAAACGGCAGCGGGTTCATGGCAGTCCCCTTTCGTCCTTTTGTGGGTCGCGCGGTTGCAGGCTGTCAGCCCCCGTTCCACGCCGGTTCGGTGAAAGAACGCAGGCCGGGCCGGAAAAGTTCCCCAACCGCGTCTTTACAGCGAAACCGTCGCCGCGATAGTCCGAGTGGGGAAGATAAGGGGATAGGGAATGGCGCGGCAGGTAAGGGCTTGGCAGCGAATGCTATCGGGGCGCCGGCTGGACCTGCTTGACCCGACGCCGATGGATATCGAGATTGAGGACATCGCGCATGGCTTGTCCTTTGTCGCGCGCTGGAACGGCCAGACTCGGGGCGATTGGCCCTATTCCGTCGCCGAACATGCCCTGCTGGTCGAGGTGCTTTTCACGCGGGCCGAACCTGCGGCCCCGGCGCGCTGGCGGCTGGCCGCATTGCTGCATGACGCGCCGGAATATGTCATCGGCGACATGATTTCCCCCGTCAAGGCGGCGGTCGGCCCCGGATATGGCGTGCTGGATGAACGGCTGACCGCCGCGATTCACCTGCGTTATGGCTTGCCGATGGTGCTGCCAGCCGAAGTGAAAAAGGCCATAAAGCGGGCGGATCGGGTGTCCGCCTGGATGGAAGCGGTCGAGATCGCCGGTTTTACCCGGGCCGAGGCTGACAAGCTGTTTGGTGTTCCGCCCGCCGGGCTACTGGCCGGACTGGCCATACGTCTGCGCCCCCCGATGCAGGTTCGCGCAGAGTTCATCGCCCGGCATAAAGAACTGCTGGCCGCAATGAAATAGACCGCAGGGGCAGTTTTCTACCCCTGCGAATGGTGCAAATCAGACGCTCAGTTCCTCGACCGATTTTCCGGCGGCCATGGCATCGCTGAACCAGCGCGGCTTGCGGCCCCGGCCCGACCAGGTTTCCGAAGGATTTGCCGGATTCGCATATTTCGCGGCGGGCGAGGCACGCTTGCGCGCCGGCGCAAGGCCCGTCAGTTCGGCAAAGCTGAAACCAAGTTCGCGCGCCTTTTCCTCTAGCGCGGTCAGCGCCTCTCTCTTGCGCCGATCCTCAAAATTCGCAATCGCCTTTGCCACTTTGGATTGCAACTCTTTAAGCTCTTTAAGTGACAGGTTGTCGAGATCCATCGGAAAGTCCATTCTTGATACGGTCAGATGAATTCTTTTAAGGCAAGCCCCGGATTATTTCAATCAGGGCTTGCCTTTTATCTATTTCGGGCTGCGCTTGGCCAAAATCCGCTGGAGGGTACGCCGATGCATCGACAAGCGGCGCGCGGTTTCAGAGACATTGCGGTCGCACATTTCATAGACCCGCTGGATATGTTCCCATCGCACCCGGTCGGCCGACATCGGGTTTTCCGGCGGGGCTGGCATCGCCTCGCCCCGGGCCAAGAGCGCATTCATCACGTCGTTGGCATCCGCGGGTTTCGACAGATAATCCGTCGCCCCGATCTTGACCGCCGCCACCGCAGTAGAAATCGCGCCATAGCCCGTCAGGACCACAAT
>CALLZQ010000102.1 GCA_937858255.1 uncultured Tabrizicola sp. | reverse complement strand
AAAGATCAGGACAGCCTGCCGCCCTATGAGGTGCTGGACGCGATCCTTGAAGGGCTGGTCGAGCGTGAGGCGAGCGTTGCCGATCTGGTGGCCGAGGGGTTTGACCGCGCAACGGTCAAGCGGGTCGAGCATCTGCTCTATATCGCGGAATACAAACGCTTTCAGTCGGCGCCGGGCACGCGGCTGACGCAAAAGGCGTTCTGGCTGGACCGGCGCTATCCGATTGCCAACCGCTGGCGCGACGACAGCGGCGCCTAAAGCCGCTGGGCCGCCGCCTGCGGCATCAGGCGCATCACATCCTCGGCCCGGCAAAGCTGGGTCGCGTCGGTCATCACCGCCGCCGCCGCTGCGGCCGAGGCCATGGCAAGGCCGGTGGCCGCATCCTGCCCCCGCGCCATGGCCAGCACAAAGGCCGCGACAAAGCTGTCGCCGGCCCCGACGGTTGATTTGACCTTGACCCTGGGGGCGGGCGAGAACAGCCGCTCGGTTGCATTCGCCAGCACATTGCCTTCGGCGCCGCGGGCGACGATCACCGTCTTGGCGACGCCGCGCGCCACCAGTTCGCTGGCGAAATCGGCGGTCTCGGCGCGGGTTTCCAGCTTGCGGCCGGCCAGTTCCTCACCCTCTTCGCCATCCATCCGCAAGACATCAAGACCGGGGACCGACCCGCTGACCGCCTCGAACAGCGCCGAACCCGAGGTATCCAGCACGATCCGGCTGCCCTCCATGCTGGCGGCGAGTTGGCCGGGGAAATCGGCGGGCACGCCGGGGGGTTGGCTGCCCGAAATGACCGAAATGCCGCCCGGGCGGGCGGTGGCGGACAGCAGGGTAAAGACCCGCGCCCGCTCGGCCTCGCCCCAGACCGGGCCGGGCAGCATGAAGCGGTATTGTTTGCCGCTGGCGCCCTCGGTCACGGTCAGGCTCTGCCGCGTTTCCCCGGGGCCAAGGATCGACAGAAAGGTGATCCCCTCGGCCCGGATCAGCCCGGCCAGCCGGTCGCCGGTCAGCCCGCCAAGCGCCACCAGCGCCAGACTGTCGCCGCCAAGTGCCCGGATCGCCCGGCTGACGTTCAGCCCGCCACCGCCCGGGTCCAGATGCGGATCGGTGCAGCGCAGTTTCTGGCCCGGCAGGATGTCTGGCACGTTGGTGGCCATGTCGAGGGCCGGATTCAGCGTCAGGGTGAGGATGGGGGCTTGCATGGGGCGGTCCTTTCGTCGCTGCGCATGTTAGCGCCAACATGGCGACGAGGAAAGGACCGATGCGTGCCCCTAGCCGTTCAGCATCATCTGATAGCTGACCGGCACATAGCGGAAACCATCGCCTGCCGCCTCGACATAGCCCATGCCGGGGAAGGGCATGTGATAGCCGATAAAGGGCGTGCGGTCGGCGGCCAGCATGCCAAAGACATCGCGCCGCGCCTTGGCCGCGGCGGCCTTGTCGGCGTCAAAACGTACCTCCCAATCGGGATGGGCGAGGGAAAAGACATAGTGGTTTGCGGTATCGGCGGTGATGGCCAGCGTTTTGCCGCCGCTGTCCAGCATGTAGATCATGTGCCCGGGCGTGTGGCCCGCCGCCAGTTTGGCGGTGATGCCGCTGGCCACCGCGCCGCCCTCGTCGAGGAAGGTGAAGCGGTCGTTGAAGGGCTTTACCTTGGCGTCAAACCCCTCATTCCCGGCGGCAGCCCAGTGGTTATGCTCGGCCGCGCCGGTGACATAGCGCGCATTGGCGAATGTTGCCGCGCCATCCTCGCCCGTCATGCCGCCGATATGGTCGCCGTGCATATGGGTCAGCACCACCACATCCACCTGATCGGGCGAAATACCCGCCGCCGACAGTGCGGCCCCGGTGCCCGCAGCGGACAGGCCGGTGTCGAACAGCACCAGCTCTGCCCCGGTATTCACCAGCGTGGGCGTAAAGAAGAACTGCGCCACATTCGTGGGGATAAAGGCCGCATCGGCGGCGGCCTGAAATTCCTCGGGCGTGGCGTTGAGGCCAAAGATCGTGTTCGGCTCTTCGACCGGGCGCGTGCCGGCCAACAGGGTCGTCACCTCAAAATCACCCAGTTTGAAGCGGTTGAAGACCGGTGTCTGCGACCCCTGCATCCCGGCGGCGGCGCGGGCCGGTCCGGCGATCAGGGCAGGGGCAAGGGGAAGGGCGGCGGCAGCCAGCAGGGCGTTGCGGCGCGTGATCGTGCGAGACGTCATGGGTTCCTCCTTTTGTTGGTAATGCCGACCAAGGTAGAGGCGGCTGCCGCTCAGACCACTCACAGTGCCGTCAATACCGTCCAGTGACGCACAGCCACTGTGCAATCATTCCCACCAGGGGTCGACCTCGGCAATCTCGGCATCGCTCCAGCCGAAATGGTGGGCCAGTTCATGCACTAGCACATGCGTGACCATCTCTTGCAGCGAGACATCGCCCCGGTCCGCCCATTCATCCAGAATCGGGCGGCGAAACAGCCAGATCACATCGGGATGCGTGACCTGATCGGCCACCGATTTCTCGGTCAGGGGGATGCCATCATAGAGCCCGGTCAGTTCAAACGGGTCGTGCAGGTCCATCGCCTCGAGCACATCTTCGGGGGCGAAATCCTCGATCCTGAGGACGATATGGGTCGCGGCGGCACGATAGGGTTCGGGCAGCGACGCGACGGCGCCATGGGCCAACTGCTCGATCAGGGTCAGGTCGGGGGCGATGGCGTCGGGCGCGATCTGGGTCATGCGGCAGATATATGCGAAGCCGTGCCGCCCGAGAAGGCCGCGCGCGTCACGAATGCCGGGAAAACTGGACAATTCCGGGGCCGTGTGACAGGGAAGGGCGGTTGAAGGAGTCCGTTCATGACCGTCACCCGTTTCGCCCCCTCGCCCACCGGATATATCCACGTCGGCAACCTGCGCACCGCGCTGATGAACTATCTGATCGCCCGGAAATCCGGCGGTCAATTCATCCTGCGTTTGGACGATACGGATCAAGAGCGGTCAAAGCAGGAATATGCCGATCAGATCATGCGCGATCTGGAATGGCTGGGCCTGCATTGGGACCGGGTCGAGCGGCAGTCGCTGCGGCTGGAGCGCTACCGCGAGGCGGCCGAGGATCTCAAGGCCAAGGGCCGGTTCTATGAGGTGTTTGAAAGCCCCACGGAACTGGACCTGAAGCGCAAAAAGCAACTGAACATGGGCAAGCCCCCGGTCTATGACCGCGCCGGGCTGAAACTGTCGGATGCTGAAAAGGAAAAGCTGCGCGCCGAGGGGCGGGATGGCTACTGGCGGTTCCTGCTGGATCAGGAACGCATCGAATGGACCGATGGTATCCTTGGCCCGATCTCGATTGATGCCGCCAGCGTCTCGGACCCGGTGCTGATCCGTGCTGACGGGCAGGTGCTGTACACCTTTGCCAGCTCGGTCGATGATATTGACATGGGCGTGACATTCATCGTGCGCGGCGCCGATCACGTCACCAACACCGCGACGCAGATCCAGATCATGCAGGCCATGGGCGGCACCCCGCCGAATTTTGCCCACCATTCGCTGCTGACCGGGGCGAAGGGTGAGGAACTGTCGAAACGCCTTGGTACCCTTTCCCTGAAAGACCTGCGCGCGCAGGGGGTTGAGGCGATGGCGCTCCTCAGCCTGATGGCGCGGCTGGGGTCGTCGCGCCCGGTGGAGTTGTTCACCACGATCGACGATCTGGCCGAAGGCTTCGATGTCGGCACCTTTGGCGCCGCGCCGACCAAGTTCGATGCCGAGGATCTGTTCCCGCTGACCCGGGGCTATGTGCAGAGCCTGAGCTTTGATCAGGTGCGCGCGCAGATTGCGGATCTCGGCGTACCGGCAGAAAAGGCCGAAAAGTTCTGGGAGGTCGCCAAGGGCAACATCACGGTTCTGGCCGATCTGAAGGGCTGGTGGGAGCTTTTCCGCGATGGCGCGACGCCGCTGGTCGCCGATGAGGATCGGGAATTCGTGGCGCAGGCAATGGCGATGCTGCCCGCCCAGCCCTGGACGACCGACACCTGGGGCCAGTGGACTGCCGCAGTGAAAGAGGCGACAGGCCGTAAGGGCAAGGGCCTGTTCATGCCGCTGCGCAAGGCGATGACGGGGCGTGAGAATGGCCCGGAAATGGCCGATGTACTGCCGCTGTTGGCCAAAGCGCCCAGCCTGTAATCTGCCAAGGGGCGAACAGCCGGTTACGGCGCGGGGATAAGCCTCGCGCCCACGCCGGCCAACCCGTGATCGACCATCTCCCTCTCTGCCCCTGTCAGCAGGCGGTGCCTTGGATAGCGCGGCGCGGCCCGGTCATTCAGGATCGGTGCCCCCCAGCCATGGGTGGTGGCGAAAAAGTGCTGCACACCGGCCTCGCCGAATTCGCGCAGAAAGCCCTGCACCACCACGTCGATATAGGACAGGATCAGCGGGTTGCTCTGGCTGGGCGGCAGCCGGTCGGTCGCGGGTACGGCATAGACCTGCGCGGCGACCGGGGTCGCCATCGCCTCGACCGTGACCGGATGACGGGCATAGGCATGTTCGCGTTCGTCCAGCGCCTGCCAGTCATTGCCCGGCACATCGGCCACCAGCCCAAGAATATTGCCCTGCGGATCAGGCTCGACCGACAGATAGGCCACGGGCCGTGCGGCGACGTGAACCCAGACCCGCCGCCAGCCTTGCCGCCTGGCCTGACGGGGCAGCTGGAAATCATGGGCCGTCCGGTTCACCAGCGAGCCATAGCCGAAAAAGCGCGGGCGATGGTCGGTCATCTGTCGCTTTCGCTCTGTATACAGTCGTATCCTTTTTCCCACTTGCCACGGATCATACCGGCAGGCTAGAGCTTGGTTGTCAGGTTCGGGAGAATCCGGGCAGCGCCCCAAGCGCGATCCGGTGCCGAAGGAGCAACCGCCCCGGTAAACTCTCAGGCGCAAGGGACCGTATCTGGCATCAGACTCTGGAGAGTGGCCGCACAGGCCCGCCGAAGGGATAACGATCTCAGGCGCCCGGCACCGGGCAAGGACAGAGGGGGCATCGCGGGGCAGGGATTGGCCTGCCCGGACGATGCCGGCAGCTTTATCCGGCAAGACAGGGAGAGGCGGTTTGACCGAACTTGACTCGCAAGGGCTGAAGCGATTGGCCCTGCATGATCTGCACGTTTCGCTGGGCGGCAAGATGGTGCCTTTCGCGGGCTATGAAATGCCCGTGCAATACCCCGCCGGGGTGATGAAGGAACATCTGCACACCCGCGCCGCCGCCGGGCTGTTCGATGTCAGCCATATGGGACAGGTGATCCTGCGCCCGCTGGCCGACATGGCCGCTCTGGTCGCCGGGTTTGAGGCGCTTATGCCGGTGGACGTCGCGGGTCTGGCCGAGGGCCGGCAGCGCTATGGTATGTTCACCGATGAGACCGGGGGAATTCTCGACGATCTGATGTTCGCCAACCGGGGCGATCACCTGTTTGTCGTGGTCAATGCGGCCTGCAA
>CALLZQ010000101.1 GCA_937858255.1 uncultured Tabrizicola sp. | reverse complement strand
GCCTCTTCGACCCGGATATTCTGGTTGGTCGCGGTTGCCGAAGCCGAGAGGATCGCGACGTCGCCGCCGCCTTCCATGTGATCGGCGGCCAGCTTGATGATCGTATTGCCGATCAGCGCGTTGGATGAGGGGTTGAGGTGCATCTGCCGCCCTTCGGCCGCGACGCCCGAGTCCCATGAAATCACGGTGATGCCGCGATCCATCGCCTTTTTCAGCGCCGGCACCAGCGCATCCTTGTCATTGGCCGATACGGCGATGGCGTTCACGCCTTGGGCGATCAGCGCATTGATGACCTCGATCTGACCCTCGGCGGTGGTATCTGTCGGGCCGGTATAGATGATCTCGACATCGCCCAATTCCTTGGCCGCCTCTTCGGCCCCCTTGGCCGCGGCCTCAAAAAAGCCGATGCCCAGTGCCTTGACGACAAGGGCGATCTTCATGTTTTCGGCGGCGGCGGCATTGGCCATCAGGGCCGTTGCCAGTGCGGCGGTGGTCAGGGCCTTCCTCAGAATGCTCATCGTGGTTCCTCCCTTGTGAGCGATACGCCGGCGGCCGAAGGCCGGTCAGCCGGTGGTGGTCTGGGTCGCGGCCCGCGGCTCGGCCACGATCAGCCGCACCTCGGCGGCCTCAAGCATGGCGGCATCGCGGTCGGAAATGCCGGTATCGGTGATGACGGTGTGAATGCGCGACAGCGGACACAGCAGCAGGCTGGAGCGCGCCGCGAATTTGGAACTGTCGGCCAGAACGATCAGCTCATCCGCCTGACCGATCAGCTTTTGCTCGGCCTGCACCAACAGAGGGTCCCCCTCCATCAGCCCCAGCGGGCCAAGGCCACGGCAGCCCATGAACATCTTGCGCGCATAAAAGGTGCGGCTGCCATCCTCATCAAAGGGCGACAGAATGATGTTCTGCTCGCGGTAGATGGCCCCTGCCGGCAAAAGGACTGTGTTCTTTGAGTTCTTCAGCAGATGCTCGGCAATCGGGAAGCTGTTGGTAAAGACCTGAAGCCGCTTGGCCGTCAGCGGATGCACCATCTGAAAGGTCGTGGTGCCGCCGTTGATGATGATCGGCTCGCCATCGGCGCAAAGGTCCACCGCCGCCCGGGCAATCGCCCGCTTTTCCGCGATGCGCACCTGTTCGTTGACGCTGAAGGGGCGGGCATTGATGCCGACGAAATTCGGCGGGTTGATGCTCTCTGCCCCGCCACGCACGCGTCGCAGCTTTTTCTGAACATGCAGCGCCGCGATGTCGCGCCGGATCGTCGCCTCAGAGGCGCCGGTCAGATCCACCAGATCGCCGACCGTCACCACCGGACGCTCCTGCACCGCCGACAGGATCAGTCTATGACGTTCACTTTCATGCATGGCACTCTCCCTTGGCCAAAACTTCCACCGATTCCGCTCACTGTCAATCATTTTCAATCGCAATAAATCATTCTGCGCCGCAGCATGATTGATGTTGATCGAAATTGATTGACCAAATCCCGCAGTTGGGCATACTTGCGTCAGAGTCGAGGGAGGACAGCATGACCAAGGGCACCGGGGCGCAGTTGCGCAACCTGTGGGACGAGACCCGCGCCAGCACGATGAGCGAGCCGGAAAAGCTGCTCTATCGCTCGAATCTGCTTGGCTCTGACAAGCGCATCACCAATTTTGGGGGCGGCAATACCAGCGCCAAGGTGATGCAGGCCGATCCGCTGACGGGCGAGAGGGTCGAGGTGTTGTGGGTCAAAGGTTCGGGCGGCGATGTCGGCTCGATCAAACTTGACGGTTTCGCCACGCTCTACATGGACAAGTTGCGCGCGCTAAAACGGGTCTATCGCGGCCCCGATCACGAAGACGAAATGGTCGGCTACCTGCCCCATTGCACCTTTAACCTCAACCCGCGCGCGGCCAGCATCGACACGCCGCTGCATGCTTATGTGCCGCGCGCCCATGTCGATCACATGCATCCCGATGCGATCATCGCCATCGCGGCGGCGGCGGATTCCGCCGCGCTGACCCGTCAGATTTTCGGCGATGAAATTGGCTGGCTGCCCTGGCGGCGGCCGGGCTATGAACGGGGGCTGTGGCTGGAGAAATTCTGTCTGGACAACCCGCAGGCGCGGGGCGTGGTTCTGGAAAGCCACGGCCTTTTCACCTGGGATGATGATGCGCGGGCCTGTTATGAGCTGACGCTTGCCACGATCCAGAAGGCGATGGACTGGTTTGCGGGCCAGACCGCCGGCAAGCCCGCCTTTGGCGGCGCCGCCACCCCCACCCTGCCCGGGGCCAAGCGGCGGACCATCGCGGCACGGCTGATGCCGGCGATCCGCGGCCTGATCAGCGAAGGGCAGCGGATGGTCGGGCATTTTGACGACCAGCCTGCCGTGCTGGAATTTGTCGGCTCGGCCCGGCTGCGGGCCTTGGCGGCCTTGGGAACCTCGTGCCCTGACCATTTTTTGCGTACAAAGATCAGGCCGCTGGTCGTGGGGTTCGATCCGGCCAATCCCGATCTTGCCACGACGCTTGCCGGTCTTGCCCAAGATGTGACAGCCTATCGCGCCGATTATGCCGCCTATTACGATCGTTGCAAACGG
>CALLZQ010000100.1 GCA_937858255.1 uncultured Tabrizicola sp. | reverse complement strand
CCCCCCCGCCCCCGCCCGATGGGCACCACAGGAGGAGCCCGCCATGACCCAGTTTGACGCCGAGCTTGAATCCCGCCTGATCCGCTATGCCGCGATCGACAGCCAGAGCAGCGAGACCTCAGAGACGGCCCCCTCGACCCCCGAACAATGGGACATCCTGCGCCTGCTGGAGGCGGAACTGCGCGAGATCGGGGCAAGCGACGTCGTGCTCAGCGAATACGGCACCGTCTTTGCCACCATCCCGGGCACCGTCCCCGGGCCGGTCGTTGGCCTGCTGGCCCATGTCGATACCGCGCCGCAGTTTCACGCAAGCGGGGTGAAGCCCCGGGTGATCAAGGGCTGGAACGGTGGCGACATCACTTTCCCCGATGCGCCGGGGCTGGTGCTGTCACCGGCCGAATTCCCTTATCTGGCGGAAAAGCAGGGGCATGACATCATCACTGCCTCGGGCACGACGCTCTTGGGCGCAGATGACAAGGCCGGGGTGGCGATCATCATGACGGCGGCGCGGCATCTGCTGCAAAACCCGCAGATCGCCCGGCCCACCCTGCGCATCGCCTTTACCCCCGATGAGGAAATCGGGCGCGGCGTCGATTCCCGCGTGCCCAAGGATCTGGCCGCCGATTTCGCCTATACCTTTGACGGCGGCGCCGTGGGCGAAGTGGAGTACGAGAGCTTTTCAGCCGATGGCGCCGTGGTGCAGATCACCGGCGTTTCCATCCACCCGGGCTATGCCAAGGACAAGATGGTGAACGCGCTGCATCTGGCGGCGCGGATCATCGACACCCTGCCGCATGTCACGATGACACCCGAGACGACCGGGGATCGCGACGGTTTCATCCATGTCTATGAGATGACCGGCAGCAGCGCCGAGGCCACCTTGCGCTTTATCCTGCGCGATTTCGAACTGGATGGCTTGGCCGCCAAAGGCAAACTGCTGCAAAAAGTCTGCGAGGCCGTGCAACTGGGTGAGCCGCGCGCCCAGATCACCTGCACCATCCGCCCGCAATATCGCAACATGCGCTATTGGCTGGAAAAAGACATGACGCCGGTGGAGCTGGCCCGCAAAGCGGCCCGCAAGATCGGGGTCGAGCCGGTTTCCGTACCGATCCGCGGCGGCACCGACGGCTCGCGCCTGACCGAAATGGGGGTGCCCTGCCCCAACCTGTTCACCGGCATGCAGAATATCCACGGTCCGCTGGAATGGATCTCGGTGCAGGACATGGCGGTGGCGACCGCGCTTTGCCTTGAACTGGCGCAAGAGGCGGCGGGGTCAGGGGCCAAGTGACCGCGACGCGCCCCGCCTCTCCGTATTTGCAGCCCGGGTTCTATGACAAGGCGCTGGCCGAGGGGCGGCACCGTGACATTGTCGGTGGCCGCTGGGATGAGACGGGCCGCGTCCAGATGGCGCTGTTGCAGGCCGCGGGGATGACGCCCTTGCACCGGCTGCTGGACATCGGCGCCGGCTCGATGCGGTTGGGCTGCAAGGCGGTGGATTTCCTTGAACCGGGGCATTACTGGGCGACCGACGCCAGCCGGGCACTGATGCTGCGGGGGCGTGCGCTTGAACTGGCGAACCCCGCGCGCCTGCCCGAGGCGCATCTGGTCGAGGACAGCGACTTTGCCCTGCCGGGCATTCCCGCCGGGATCGACTATGCCATCGCCTTTGGCGTCTTTACCCATCTGCCCGCCGACAGCCTGCGCCTGGCGCTGACACGACTGGCACCGCGTTTGCCTGCGCTGCGTGCGCTGCTCTTAACCCTTTTTCTGGCGCCCGAAGACCATCCTGGCGTCTATCGGCAGGCCGATGGTGTTGTCACCCACCCGGATCGTGCCCCCTGGCATTTGACCGAGGCAAGGGCACAGGCGATCATGGCGGAAACCGGTTGGGAGATGCAGCGAAGCCCCGCCATCCTGCCGCGTGGGCAGGTGCTGTTTCAGGGCAGCCAGATCCGTTAGCGCCAACAATTTCAGGGTTTTCCGCCCTGCCGCGAATCACTACTTCCGATTGTGATCACGCTTGCAGGGACAGGGCGGGAGCGGAACCGCAGGGCATGTGATCACACTCTCAATTTCCGTGATCACAAATGTCGGATTTCTGTCAAATTCCTAGCAAACACCCGAATTCCTGTTTTGAGACCGCCCGATATCGTGGCATCACGCTATGAATTTCGATCAGCCGAGGGACGAGCGATGAACATCCATGAATATCAGGCCAAGGCGCTTCTGCGGACCTATGGCGTGCCGGTGTCGGACGGCCGCGTGGTGCTGAAGGCCGAGGACGCCAAGACCGCCGCGGGCGAGCTTGACGGGCCGCTCTGGGTCGTCAAGGCGCAGATCCATGCCGGCGGTCGCGGCCAGGGCAGCTTCAAAGAGCCTGAGGCCGGCGAAAAAGGCGGCGTCCGCCTGGCGCGGTCGGGCGAAGAGGCCGATCAGTTTGCCCGCCAGATGCTTGGCCGCACCCTTGTGACCATCCAGACCGGCCCGGCCGGCAAGCAGGTCAACCGCATCTACATCGAAGATGGTTCGGACATCGAGCGCGAGCTGTACCTCGCCATGCTGATCGACCGCAAATCCTCGCGCATTTCCTTCGTCGCCTCGACCGAGGGCGGCATGTCGATCGAAGATGTGGCGCATGACACGCCGGAAAAGATCGTCTCCTTTACCGTCGACCCCGCCTCGGGCCTGTCCGACTTCCACGGTCGCCGCGTCGCCTTTGCCCTCGGTCTCGAAGGCGCACAGGTCAAGCAATGCGTCGCGCTGGTCAAGAACCTGTACCGGCTGTTCGTGGACAAGGACATGGACATGCTGGAAATCAACCCGCTGGTCGTCATGACCAACGGCAATCTGAAATGCCTCGACGCCAAGATGGGCTTTGACGGCAATGCGATGTACCGCCACCCCGATATCGCCGCGCTGCGCGACGAGACCGAGGAAGACCCCAAGGAACTGGCCGCCTCGAAGTTCGACCTGAACTACATCGCGCTGGATGGCGAAATCGGCTGCATGGTCAACGGCGCCGGCCTTGCCATGGCGACGATGGACATCATCAAGCTCTACGGCGCCGAACCGGCCAACTTCCTTGACGTCGGTGGCGGCGCCACCAAGGAAAAAGTGACCGAGGCCTTCAAGATCATCACCTCGGATCCGAATGTCAAAGGCATCCTCGTGAACATCTTTGGCGGTATCATGCGCTGCGATATCATCGCCGAGGGCACGATCGCTGCGGTCAAGGAAGTGGGCCTGAAGGTGCCGTTGGTCGTGCGCCTTGAGGGCACGAATGTCGAGCTTGGCAAGAAGATCATCAATGAAAGCGGCCTGAACGTGATCGCCGCCGACAACCTGTCGGATGCGGCACAGAAGATTGTCAAAGCGGTGAAAGGGTAAACTTCATGCGCAACATTCTCGTCCTCGGTCTGACCAGCCTTTTGCTTGCCGCCTGTGGCGGTGGCATCGGCGGCAATCCCGGCAGAGACGGCCATATTCCGGTCTGCCAGGAGCAGTCGGATTGGGCACGTCTGGGCAAGGTCCCGGACGGCGAGATTGCGATTTCCTGCCCGGCTCACGGGATCGGCGACTACGGCTACTAAGCCCGCCGATCTCTGACCTGGCAGCCCGGCAACCGGGCAGCGCTGCTGCCCGCAATGAGAACGTTTTCTTCAGGAGGCCCCGATGGCCGTACTCGTCAACGAAAATACCAAAGTGATCTGCCAGGGCTTTACCGGCAGTCAGGGCACGTTCCACTCGGAACAGGCCATTGCCTATGGCACCAAGATGGTCGGCGGCGTCACCCCGGGTAAGGGCGGCACCTCGCATCTTAACCTTCCGGTGTTCAATTCGGTGCATGAAGCCAAGGCGAAAACCGAGGCCAATGCATCCGTGATCTACGTTCCCCCGCCCTTTGCCGCCGACTCGATCCTTGAGGCGATCGACGCCCAGATGGAGCTGATCGTCTGCATCACCGAAGGCATCCCGGTGCTGGACATGATGCGCGTCAAGCGTGCGCTGGAGGGGTCGAAATCGCGCCTCGTCGGGCCGAACTGCCCGGGCGTGATCACCCCCGACGCCTGCAAGATCGGCATCATGCCGGGCCATATCCACCGCCGCGGCTCGGTCGGTGTCGTGTCGCGCTCGGGCACCCTGACCTATGAAGCGGGCAAGCAGACCACCGATCTGGGCCTTGGCCAGTCCACCGCTGTCGGCATCGGCGGCGACCCGATCAAGGGGACCG
>CALLZQ010000099.1 GCA_937858255.1 uncultured Tabrizicola sp. | reverse complement strand
TCCGGGCATGGGCTGTCGATTGCGGGCCTGTCCCGCCCCCCTCGGCCTTGGGCAGGGCCGGATCGCACAGCCGCACCGCCCGCGCCCCGCGCTGCTGGCCCAGACGCACCACCGCAAGCCGCCGGCCATCCTGCCCCTCAAGCGAGATCTGATCCAGCGCCGCCTCGGGCAGCGGAATGATCATATCCTCGGCCAGAGCCATCGCCTGCGCGATCGGCAGGGAAACCCGCGCCAGTACCGCATCCACCCGGGCGGGCGCGGCCTGTACCTGCGCGGTAAATTGCGCATTGAAGGCCGCCGCCGCCTGCGCATCGGCCCGGCGCTGGGGCGAGCGCTGCGGGCGCCTCCCCTTGCCCTCGGCCGGCAGGATCAGCGTGGCCTTGCCGCGGCGCGCCCCCTCGGCCAGCGAAAGCTCTGCCTGCATCACCTTATAGGGAACATCCTCAAGCAAGAGCGCCAGCGGCCGCGCATCCTCCAGACAAGAGGCGTAGTGAAAATCGCTGGTCCAGACCAGATCGGATTCTTCCTCCAGCCCGATTTCCAGATTGCGCATCGCCAGCTCCGCCAAGGGCGAGACCATGGCCGCATCGGTGCGGGTGGGCTTGCGCATCTCTGGCTGACCCGGGGCACAGCGGCCCAGCGTCAGCGTCTCGACAATCGCCGCCGTCACCTCGGGCGAAAGCATCAGAATGCCCGTCCCCTCTTCCGGCCCTTCGAGCATCAGGATCATCGCCCGGTCGGGCGGCAGGTCCAGCACCTCGGCCAGCGACATCCGCGCCAGGCTGAGACCGGCGATTTCCGCGGCAAGCCCTGCCTCATCGCGCATCGCCCGCGCGAGCGCGACCCGCCAGGCCCGTTCGGCCACCGAGCCGCCCTCTTCCGGGCCGCGCTGCACGATTCGCACCTTGCGCCGCAAAATCTGACTCGACACGGCTTTATCCTTCTGCCCGGCCCCCAGAGGAACACAGTCGCCCAGAACCCTTGCCAAAGTCTTACCGCGCCTCAGGCGGCGCGCTGTTCCAGCCGCAGCGGCAAGGTCACGCGAAAGGCCGTGCCGCCCTGCCCCGGCAGATAGGTGATGGTGCCGCCAAGGTTCGACATCACCTCGCGGCAGATCGCAAGGCCAAGCCCCGCCCCGCCGGCCCGGGTCTGGTCGGTCAGGGGGGCCATTTTCCCAAAAACCAGCGCCTGCTTGTCCTTGGGGATGCCTGACCCGTTGTCGATCACCTCGCCCGTCCCCCGCCCCGCCCGCTGGCGCACGGCAATCTTCAGCTCGGGGTTGGCCGCATCGCAATATTTGCGCGCATTCGAGATCAGGTTGATGAACACCTGCACCAGTCGGTCGGCATCGGTGCGGATGAACAGGTTCTCCATCGGCAGGTCACGGTGGATCAGGAAACTGCGCTCGGGCTTGGTATGGCTGGCCGAGGCCAGCGCCCTGTCAAGCATCTGGCTGAGATTGCTGAGCCCGAGGTTCAACTGCACCGTGCCATTTTCCAGCACCGAAAGGTCGAGCAGATCATCCAGAAGCCGCGTCAGCCGCTTGGCCTCATCATGGATGATGCGGCCGTAATTCGCCACCATCTCGGCCGGCAGATCGCCCTCGGTCAATATCTCGGAAAACGCCCGGATCGAGGTCATCGGCGTGCGCAATTCATGGCTGATCTGGCTGAGGAAGGCGTCCTTTTGCACCGAAAGCTGGGTCAGCTTTTCATTGGCCTCACGCAGGGCGCGGGCGGTGCGGGTCAGTTCTTCGCGCTGACTTTCCAGTTGCGCGGAATATTCCATGATCTGCGCGGATTCACTGGCCACCGCCATCAGATCCTCGACCGTCACCGTGGCATTGCCGGCCAGTTGCGAGATCATCGCATGGGCGGTCGCCGCGCCCACGCTGCCCGCCATCCGCCGTTCCAGTTGCGCCATGAAATCAGGTGTCGGATCGGGCAGGTATCCCGCCTTGCCCTGCCGCCGCGCCTCGGCCTCAAAGAACCCCAGCGCCTCGTCATCGCCCAGAATGCGCTGCGCCATCACCAAGAGGTCTTCCGGCTCGGCAAAGCCCGCACGCCAGCCGCGTGGACCGGGGGCGGCCGTGTCGAACACCCGGACAAAGGCCGCGCCCTGCATCCGCTCAACCGGGCCGGGGAAAGTCAGGATCGAGCCGACAAGGAACACGCCGGTGTTCAGGAACAGCGACCAGAACAGCGAATGGATCAGCGGATCCATGCCCTCGACCCCGAACAGCGCCCGGGGCCGCAGCCAGCCAAGGCCAAAGGGCCCATCGGCAAAGACCATCGCCGGGATCGCCGCATCGGGGCCGAAAGAGGGCAGGAACAGCGTATAGGCCCAGACGATAAAACCAATGCTCAAGCCCAGCGCGGCGCCGACCCGCGTCGCGCCCCGCCAGAAGATGCCAAAGACCATGGCCGGCAGGAATTGCGCCACCC
>CALLZQ010000098.1 GCA_937858255.1 uncultured Tabrizicola sp. | reverse complement strand
AGATATCCATCGCCCCCTTGGACGGGCGGCCGTTGCGGGCGAACTGGATCCCGTCACGCTCTTGGCCCGCCGCGACCCCCTCGGCGGCCAAAAGTTCCTCGGGGCGCAGCGAGATGAACTGCGGTTTGCGGGCGCGGATCGCCTCGGCCCCGGCGCGACCCACGGCGGCACGGGCGCAGCCGCCACCCACCCAGCCCTCAAGGATGCTGCCATCGGGCAGGATGATCGCCTTGGCCCCCGGCTTGGCGCTGGTCGCGTCAACCGTGCGCACCACGGTGGCAAGGGCATAGGCGGCCCCCTCGGCCCGCAGCCGGGTCAGGCAGGCGTCAAGGCGTTCGGCGGCGATCTGGGTCATAGGCGCGCAAACTCCGTCTCAAGGGCCGCGAAATCGTCGAGGGTCGCGGCAGGGGCAAAGAGGTCGAGGTGGGGCAGGGCGGCGGCCATGCCGGCGGCAACCGGGGCATAATCGCGCCAGCCCTTCAGCGGGTTCAGCCAGATCAGCCGGCAGCCGCGCCGCGACAGGCGCTCCATCGCGGCGGCAAGTGCGTCGGACGGGGCGGAATCGTAGCCATCCGACAGGATCATCACCACCGAGCGCCCATTGACCAGCCGCCGGGCGTAGGTGGCGGCAAACTGCGCCAGAGCCGCGCCGATCTTGCTGCCGCCGCCAAAACCATCGGCCAACAGCGTCAGCCGGTTCAGCGCCCGCAGGGGGTCTTCATCGCGCAGCGCCTCGGTCACGCGGACAAGGCGAGTGTGGAAGAGATAGGCATCGGCCCGGGCTTCAGACCGCATCAGCCCGGCCAGAAAGGCCAGAAACGGCCGGGCGTACAGCGTCATCGAGCCAGAGACATCGACCAGCGCCACCATCCGCACGGGTCTGTCCGGGCGGCGGCGATAGGCAAGGCGCAGCGGCTCACCGCCCGAGGCCAGAGAGGCGCGGATCGTCCGCCGCAGATCGACCGACCCCCGCTGCCGTGCCGCCCGGCGCCTTCGCGAGCGCGCCCTGGCCGGGGAGGTGCTCGAGAACCTGGAG
>CALLZQ010000097.1 GCA_937858255.1 uncultured Tabrizicola sp. | reverse complement strand
CATGGCGTCGATCTGACCCTCGACAAGATGGCGCTTCAGCGCCTGAAAGAGGCGGCCGAGAAGGCCAAGATCGAACTGTCCTCGTCCTCGCAGACCGAGATCAACCAGCCGTTCATCTCGATGGACAAGAACACCGGACAGCCGCTGCACCTCGTGGTCAAGCTGACCCGGGCCAAGCTCGAATCGCTGGTTGACGACCTGATCAAGCGTTCGATGAAACCCTGCAAGGACGCGCTGAAAGATGCCGGCCTGTCGGTGGGCGATATCGACGAGGTGGTTCTGGTCGGCGGGATGACCCGCATGCCCAAGGTCATCGAGGAAGTGACCAAGTTCTTTGGCAAAGAGCCGCATAAGGGTGTGAACCCTGATGAGGTCGTCGCCGCTGGCGCCGCCATTCAGGCCGGCGTTCTGCAAGGTGACGTCAAGGACGTGGTTCTCTTGGACGTGACCCCGCTGTCGCTGGGGATCGAAACGCTGGGCGGTGTCTTTACCCGCCTGATCGACCGCAACACCACCATCCCGACCAAAAAGAGCCAGATCTTCTCGACCGCCGAGGACAACCAGAACGCTGTGACGATCCGGGTGTTCCAGGGCGAGCGTGAGATGGCTGCCGACAACAAGATGCTGGGTCAGTTCAACCTGGAAAACATCCCGCCGGCCCCGCGCGGCATGCCGCAGATCGAGGTCACCTTCGACATCGACGCCAACGGCATCGTTTCCGTGAAGGCCAAGGACAAGGGCACGAACAAAGAGCAGCAGATCACGATCCAGGCTTCGGGCGGTCTGTCCGATGACGAGATCGAGAAAATGGTGCGCGACGCCGAGGCCAATGCCGAGGCCGACAAGGCCCGCAAGGAACTTGTCGAGACCCGCAACCAGGGCGAAAGCCTGCTGCACTCGACCAAGAAGCAACTGGCCGAGCATGGCGACAAGGTTGACCCGACCACGGTCGAGGCGATCGAGCTGGCCATGCAGCCGCTGGAAGAGGCGCTCAAGGGCGACGATGCCGGCAAGATCCGCTCTGGGATCCAGAACCTCAGCGAGGCGGCGATGAAGCTGGGCGAGGCCATTTACAAGGCCAGCCAGGACGATGGCAGTAGTGATGCCGACGCGCCGCGCGATGTCGACGAAGATATCGTCGATGCCGATTTCGAGGATTTGGGCGACAAAAAGCGGAAGTAAGACCGCGTTGAACCGAAAAGGGGGCGGTCCGGGAACGGGCCGCCCCCATCCGGTTCAGGAAGGGGAGTCTTGCCCATGGCAAAACGCGACTATTATGAAGTTCTGGGCGTGGCCCGGGGCGCTTCGGCTGAAGAGCTGAAAAAGGCCTATCGTCAAAAGGCGAAAGAGCTGCACCCCGACCGCAATGCCAGCAACCCGAATGCCGAGGCCCAGTTCAAGGAAGTGAACGAAGCCTATGAGGTACTCAAGGATGCCGACAAGAAGGCCGCCTATGACCGCTATGGCCATGCCGCCTTTGAGGGCGGGATGGGCGGCGGCCCACGGCCCGGTGGTGGCATGGGCGGCGGCAATGCCGACTTTGCCAGCGCTTTTTCCGATGTGTTCGAAGATCTCTTCGGCGATTTCATGGGCGGGCGTGGCGGCGGTCAGGCGCGCTCGCGGGCGCAGCGCGGGTCGGACCTGCGCTACAACCTGCGGGTAACGCTGGAAGAAGCCTTCAAGGGCATCCAGAAGACCATCAATGTCCCAGCCTCGACCACCTGCGAGGTTTGCCGCGGCACCGGGGCCGAGGGCGGCGCTGAACCGACCACCTGCCCCACCTGCTCGGGCATGGGCAAGGTCCGCGCGCAGCAGGGTTTCTTCACCGTCGAACGCACCTGCCCCACCTGTCAGGGCATGGGCCAGACGATCAAGAACCCCTGCCGTGCCTGCGGCGGCCAGGGCCGGGTCGAGAAAGAGCGCGCCTTGTCGGTCAATATTCCGGCAGGGGTCGAGACCGGCACCCGCATTCGCCTCGCCGGCGAGGGCGAGGCCGGCCTGCGCGGTGGCCCTTCGGGCGATCTCTACATTTTCATCGAAGTACGCGAACATACGCTGTTCCAGCGGGATGGCGTGCATCTCTTTTGCCGCGTCCCGGTCAGCATGACCACCGCCGCCCTTGGTGGCGAGGTCGAGGTGCCAACAATCGACGGTGGCCGCAGCCGGGTAAAAGTGCCCGCCGGCGCCCAGTCGGGCAAGCAGATGCGCCTGCGCAGCAAGGGCATGCCCGCCCTGCGCGGTGGCGGCGTTGGCGATATGGTGATCGAGATGGCCGTGGAAACCCCGGTCAACCTGACCTCACGCCAAAAGGAACTGCTGCGCGAGTTCGAGAAACTGTCCGAGGAAAACAATCCCGAAGGCTCGTCCTTCTTCTCCAAGGTGCGTGGCTTCTGGGATGGTATGAAGAGCTGAGGGCACCGCGCCCAGGCCAGAAACCCGCCGGGACCACGGCGGGTTTTTCCAATGCCGCAATTGGCGGGTGCATCGCGGTTAACGGTTCTTTCACCAAGCCCTGAAATCCTGCCGGCATGACCCAGCCCGGTTTTCACGATGGTACGCTGCCGCTCTTCACCCCCGCCGGGGATGAAGATGAGGCGATGTTTGCCACGCTGCCCGAAAAACTGCCTTCTTACATCCGCGATCATCGCAAGCGACTGCGCGAGCGTTTCATGCAGGGCGGGGCCGGGGCGATGCCGGAGTACGAATTGCTGGAACTCTTGTTGTTCCGGGCCATTCCCCGGCAGGATGTCAAACCGCTAGCGCGGCTGCTGCTGGACACGTTTGGCGATCTGAACCGGGTTGTCACGGCACCCGTGGCGCGGCTGACCTCAGTCAAGGGCGTTGGCGAAGCGGTGGTCTGTGAGCTGAAACTGTTTGAAGCGGTGGCCCATCGGATGATGCGATCCCGCGTGATGCATCGCCCGGTGCTGTCCTCATGGGATGCGCTGCTCGATTACTGCCATACCGCCATGGCGCATCGGGAAACCGAGCAGTTCCGTATCCTGTTTCTTGACCGCAAGAACACATTGATTGCGGATGAAGAACAGGCCAAAGGCACCGTCGATCATGTGCCCGTCTATCCGCGAGAGGTGGTCAAGCGCGCGCTGGAACTGAACGCTTCGGCCCTGATCCTCGTCCATAATCACCCGTCCGGCGATCCGACACCCAGTTCAGCCGACATCTCGATGACCATCCAGATACAAGAAGCCTGTCAGGTTCTGGGGCTGACGCTGCACGACCACCTGATCGTCGGCAAGAGCCGGGAGGTCAGTTTTCGTTCGGCGGGTTATCTGTAAATCGGGGCTTCAGCCAGACCTCGACCCGCCGGTTCAACCGCCGCCCGGCAGCCGTCTCGTCACAGGCCATCGGCAAGGCCTCGCCAAAGCCCATCACCACCGGCAACGCTGACTCTGCCAGTCCGGGCGCCAGATCGCGTAATTGTTGCAACACCCCCGCCGCGCGCGCCTCGCTCAGATCAAGATTTGCTGCCGCCGCGCCTTTGCCATCGGAAAATCCGGCCAGGATCAGCGACTTGTCCTTGAGCAGCCCCGCCTCAAGCAGGCGCGCGAGGTCCGATAGATTCTCTCGCGAATGGGCATCGAGCGTGGCCGAACCATCCTGAAAGCGAAAGGTCAGCGACAGCCGATCGGCGCCATCCATCACATCGACCAGACGTTTAAGGTCGGCCAGCGTGGTTTCCTCGCCCGCGCCCTGAATAGCGTTGATCAGGCGCAACCCATCCGCCGTCAGCGGCATCCGCTCGGGCTGGCGGTTGATAAGGCCAGCCTCGGCGATGGCGGATTGCGCCGCTGGGGTTGCCAGATACTCAAGGAACTCACGCACCATCAGCGGCAGGCGTCGCTTGGGGGTCAGGAAATAGAAAGGCAGCGCCAGCGGATAATCCTCGGCCTTGACCGCCAGGGGCAGCGGCAACAACGGAAAACCGCAGCTATCGGTCAGCGGCAACAGCCGTGTGCCGCCGGCGCCAGCCCGCAGCGTAACCGCCAATGCCCAAGGATCGCGGGCAACAGCCGCACCAAGGCTGGCAAGATCGGCGTGACGGATCTCGGGCGTCAGCGACCGGCCAAGCCGGGCAGACAACGCCCGTTGCAACGGGTCTTCTTCCGCCAGACCGTGCAGGACA
Organism: uncultured Tabrizicola sp.; assembly: GCA_937858255.1. Lineage (GTDB taxonomy): Bacteria > Pseudomonadota > Alphaproteobacteria > Rhodobacterales > Rhodobacteraceae > Pseudotabrizicola. The sequence goes on along the minus strand of CALLZQ010000097.1, from coordinate 4,866 downwards.
ATCGGCATGTCCGGGCCACCAAGGGGTGCCCAATTGTCGATCTCGCCTGCCAGAACCGCCGCCAGATCCCGGGTAGAGATTTCCGGGGTCGGATTGTCAGGCGACACCACCGGCACCATCGCATCCAGCGCCAAGGCCCGCGACCCAAGCCCCGGCTCGACCTCTCCGGCAAGCGAAAGTTCGGCCCGGCCCGCCGTCAGGGCCGCGCGGGATTCCTCTGGCGATGCCGGCAAAAAGCGGACATCGGCCAGTGTCTTTCCATTCTTGGGATCAACCAGATAGACGTGATAGCCCTCGGCATCCCCGGCGGAGCGCAGGTCCAGACCGCGGACCTTGGCAAAACCGGTGATCAGCTTGGGCAGCACAGCCTCACCCAGACCGGGCAGACCGACCACGCGCAAATCGGCCTTGGGCGCCAGCAGATCGGGGCAGGCCGGCCCTTCACAGATCACGCCAGACGCATCGACCGTCAACAGCCCATAGGCACTGTCGATCCGGTAGAATTCACCGTCAAACCCTTGCAGAACGCCGGAAACGGACAGCCCGCCCTCGCGGGCGGTCAGCGTGATGTCCTGTGCCCCGGCGACCTGCGGGACCAAAAGCGTTGCGAACAGGGTCGCACGCCAGAAATTGCCCCACATAGATCGCCGAATGCCTCTTATCTTGCCGAGGCGAGTTTCGTGTCCTGCATCAGGTTTTTCAATACCAGAATGTCGCCCAAGGCATCACAGCCCGGCATTGCGAGGGTCAGATCGGCGACAGAGACCGCGCCACCCTCGGCAACCAGTGTTTCCCCGATCATTTCATGCCCGCAGGTGCCGGCGGTAACGGCGGCCTCCAGCACGATTTCGGCAGGTCTGTCGCCGGCAAAGGTAAAGACCTCGGCCAAGAGCGGCAGTTCGGTGCTGGCATCGCCCAGAATGGTCAGGAAGGCCCCGGCCCCCGCTTGTCCGGTCTGGGCCGCCGAGAAATGCCCCGGCTCACCATAGCCGGCCCCAGCCTCAAAGGCATGGAGCTGGAAGGCATCGGGGTCCTGCCATTGCACGGCAAAGCGGCGCAGGCCATCCGCCTCGGGCAGCGACAGGACGGCGCTTGCCACCTCACCCGAGGCAAAGCGTACCTCGACCATGGCTTCGGATGTCAGCGCCGGCAGCGTCCCGAAATACGATCCGCTGGCCGAGGTCTTGGCGGTAATCGCCAAACCGGCATGTTTCAGCACCACGCGCTGATCGGCATGGCAGGGCGCCAACAGCGACAATCCCAGCATCGCGCCAGGCTGTGGAATCAGGTCGAATTGAACGGTGCAATCCTGTTCGGCAAGTTGCGGTGCCGGCGCTACAGTCATATCGGCGGCAGGCGCTGCCGGGGCAGAAGGCGCTGCCAAAACCGGCGCGGGCGATTCCGCCACCGGCGCCGGGGTCGGATCGACCTTGGCCATGGCATCGTCCTCAGGCGGCAAAGCCTCGGCAGCGGTAGGCGGTTCATGCAATGTTGGCACCAGCGCGGCCGTCACCGGCGGCGCGGCGGGCAAATCGGAAGGGCCGGCCGCAACAGGGGTAACATCCGTCACGACAGTCGTGGTTTCGGCAGTGGCCTCAGCCGCAAAGCGTTCGCTCGCGCGTTTCTGCACGAAATGCCCGGCACCAAGGGCGACGCCCACCGTTGCCACCATCAAGGTCAGCTTTCTTTGCGTATTCATCCCCGCCTCCAACACAATGGAACAGCGAGAGGATGGTGACAAAACCCGGCACCACCATGGCGGCACCGGGGAATGTTTCCGCAATTTGAGGCAAGAATGGGGCGCGCCGTGGCTGCCCCGTCACGCCTCAGGCAAGGCGGCCGTGGCAGTGCTTGAACTTTTCACCCGAACCGCAGGGGCAGGGGTCGTTACGTCCCGGCTCGCCCCAGGTCGAGGGATCGTTCTCGTCGAACCCTGCCAGTTGGGTGGGCGGCGCCTCGGGCGCAGACGGGGCCGGCTCGGTGGCCTGCTGCTGACCGACGACCTGCGCCATCATCGCCTGACGCTCTTGCTCGGTCAGCGGGCGGATCAAGGCCAGCTTTTGCGACACATCCTGCCGCAGCGAGTTCAGCATGGACTCGAACAACTGGAAGGACTCGGTCTTGTATTCATTCAGCGGGTCACGCTGCGCATAGCCGCGGAAACCAACCACCGAGCGCAAATGTTCCAGCCGCAACAGATGTTCGCGCCACTTGCCGTCGATGGTTTGCAACAGAACCTGTTTTTCGATGTTGCGCATCGTCTCGGGGCCAAAGGCTTCGGTCTTTTCGGCCATCTGCTTGGCCGTCGCCTCTTCCAACCGGTCCTTGATCACGTCCTGATCAACGCCCTCTTCATCCGCCCAGGCCGCAATCGGCAGATCGAGGTTCAGACGCTCGCGCACGGCCTTGGTCAGGCCCTCGGTATCCCAGGCATCGTGATAGGACTTCGGCGGCATGAAATCATCCACCAGATCGTCGATCACCTGAACCCGCATGTCCTCGGCGATTTCGGCGATGTCCTCGGCCTCCATGATCTCCATACGCTGACCAAAGATCGCCTTGCGCTGGTCGTTCATCACGTCGTCGAATTTCAGCAATTGCTTGCGGATATCGAAGTTGCGGCCTTCGACCTTGGCCTGCGCGCGTTCGAGCGATTTGTTGACCCAGGGGTGAACAATCGCCTCGCCCTCTTTCATCCCCAGTTTCGACAGCACGGCATCCAGCTTGTCAGAGCCGAAGATGCGCATCAGGTCATCTTCCAGCGACAGGAAAAAGGCCGAGCGTCCCGGGTCGCCCTGACGGCCCGAGCGGCCGCGAAGCTGGTTGTCGATGCGGCGGGATTCATGGCGTTCCGTGCCCAGAACGAACAGGCCGCCGGCGGCAAGGACGCGGGCCTTTTCCTCGGCATGTTCCGCCTCGATCCGGGCGCGAACCTCATCGGGATGCAGATGCGGATCGGCGGCAATCGCCTCCATCACCTTCATCTCGACATTGCCGCCAAGCTGAATGTCGGTGCCGCGACCGGCCATGTTGGTCGCAATCGTCACCGCGCCGAAACGGCCGGCATCGGCCACGATCTTGGCCTCTTGTTCATGGTGACGGGCGTTCAGCACGTTATGCGGCACACCGGCCTGTTTCAGCAGGCCCGAGAGGAATTCCGACTTTTCGATGCTGGTGGTGCCGACCAGCATCGGCTGGCCCTTTTCATGTGCCTCTTTGATCGCCTTGACGATTCCGTCGTACTTTTCGCGCGCGGTGCGGTAGACGGCGTCATCCTCATCCTTGCGCTGTACCGGGCGGTTGGTCGGAACCTCGACCACGCCCAGTTTGTAAATCTCCATAAATTCCTCGGCCTCGGTTGCCGCCGTACCGGTCATACCGGCCAGCTTGGCATAGAGGCGGAAGTAGTTCTGGAAGGTCACAGAGGCGAGGGTGGTGTTCTCGGGCTGGATCTGCACGCCCTCTTTCGCCTCAATCGCCTGATGCAAACCATCCGAGAGGCGCCGGCCACGCATCATCCGGCCGGTGAATTCGTCGATCAGCATCACCTCGCCATCGCGGACGATATATTGCTGGTCGCGGATGAACAGCTTGTGGGCCCGCAATGCCTGCGTCACATGGTGAACGAGGCTGGTGCTTTCGGGATCATAGAGGTTCTGGCCGTCAGGCAGCAGACCGGCCTCACGCAGAGACCCTTCGATAAACTCATTGCCTTCATCGGTATAGGTGACGTTGCGGGTCTTTTCGTCCAGCTTGTAATGCGCCTCTTGCACCAGCGGGATCAGCTTATCGACCGCCATGTACAGTTCCGAGCGGTCTTGTGAGGGACCCGAGATGATCAGCGGCGTCCGCGCCTCGTCGATCAGGATCGAGTCCACTTCGTCCACGATGGCGAAGAAATGGCCGCGTTGCGCCATATCCTCGATTGAGCCCTTCATGTTGTCGCGCAGATAGTCGAAACCGAGTTCGTTGTTGGTCGCATAGGTGATGTCGCACCGATAGGCGGCCTTTTTCTCGTCATCGGGCTGATAGGGATAGACGACACCGGTGGTCATCCCCAGTGCGCCGTAGACCTTGCTCATCCATTCCGCGTCGCGTTTGGCGAGGTAGTCGTTCACCGTAACGACATGCACGCCTTTGCCGGCAAGGGCATTCAGATAGGCCGGGAAAGTCGCCATCAGCGTCTTGCCTTCGCCCGTCTTCATCTCGGCGATATTGCCCTGATGCAGGAAGATCCCCCCCTTAAGCTGCACGTCAAAGGCGCGCAGACCCAGCGCACGTTTGGCGCCCTCGCGGCAATTGGCAAAGGCCTCGGGCAACAGCGCGTCAAGGCTCTCGCCCGATTGCGCCCGTCCGGCCAGTTCGCGGGTCTTTTCCTTCAGCCCCTCGTCGCTCAGCGCGGCGAATTCCGGCTCCAGCGCGTTGATCTTTGCGACCAGCGGGCGAACCGACTTAACCTTGCGGTCATTGGGGGTGCCAAAGACCTTGCGCGCAAGCGAACCGAGACCCAGCATATTCTCTCCGTGGGTGTTCCTGACAGGATCGTGTGAGGCAAGGCCCTTGCCCGCCCCCAACGCCTTCCATAGAAAGCCCAAGAAGGCCGGCTGGCCCTGTCGCAACGACCACCGCGATGTAAGGGACAGGCCCGGGATAGTCAATGTTTGGCGGGGTACGCCTCGCTCAGGAGGGCGTGAATATGACGAAAATGACAGGCTACCTGCTTGGGGTTGCGGTCTCGGGCCTGATGATCGCCCCGGCACTGGCACAGGACGTCTCGACAGTGGTCGCCACGGTCAACGGCACTGAAATCACGCTGGGCCATATGATCGTCCTGCGCGAGCAGTTGCCGCCGCAATATCAATCCCT
>CALLZQ010000096.1 GCA_937858255.1 uncultured Tabrizicola sp. | reverse complement strand
CCTTCAGCTTGCCCTTGCCGGTAATCACCAAGACCAGCCGCAACCCGGCGGATTGGGCATTGAGGATAAAGCCGATCAGTTCGGGATGCGCCTCGGCCAGAGTCATGCCGTGCAGATCAAGGCGCGCCTCGGGCACCAGCTTTCCGCGCGTCATGCGGCCATAGGCCTTGGCATCCATTTGCAGCGGCGCCGCCGTCAGCGCCTCGGCCAGTGTTGGGGCCAGATCATGACCTGGTGTTTTGCGACCCTTTTCGCCCAAGCGGAAAGCGGCGGGGCGATAGGAAAGCTCGGGTTCTTTGGGGTGAAAGGGGTTCGTCTTTGCTTCATCCTCTGCGGCGGCGGGCTTGCGCGTCGGCGGATGCATGGGCCGCAGGGTCTTGGCCACGGCCTGCCAAAGATCTTCCTCTTCGGGCCTGAGTTTGCGACGACGAACCATGGGTGGCCTTTCCTATCCGCCCGGGGCCATCGCATAGGCGCGGTCAATCGGCAAAAACAGAACCATCCGGCCACCGTCCTTGATGCGGCCCGCCGCCTCGCCCGCATCAAAGCCGGTGCCATAGAAGATGTCGGCGCGTTGCGGGCCGCGGATGGCACCACCGGTATCCTGCGCGACCATCAGGCTGCGGATCGGACTGCGGCCGTGTTTTTCAATCCAGAGCGGCGCCCCGAGCGGGGTAAAATCCGGGTCGATCGCAACCGAGCGCATCGCGGTGATGGGGCGACCCATGGCGCCAATCGGCCCCAGCCCTGGCGCCAGATCATCGAGTTTGCGAAAGAACACAAAGGACGGGTTGGTGTTCAGCAACTCTCGCCCCGCTGCCGGATTGGCGCGCACCCAGGCCTTGATATCCTGTGCCGAGACATCGGCCATGGTGGCGCCGCGGCGGATCAGTTCCTGACCGATAGAGCGGTAGGGATGCCCGTTCTTGCCCCCATAGCCCACCCGCATCACCCGCCCATCCGGCAACCGGATGCGCCCCGAACCCTGAACCTGAAGGAAATAGACCTCTACCGGATCATCGAGCCAGACGAGTTCCAGACCCCGGCCCCGGAGGATCCCGCCCTCGATCACGGACCGCGGATGCCAGAGCTGGCCATCCGTCATTTCCGGCGGTTTGCGATAGAGCGGATAGGAAAATCGCGGCGTGCGCGTCAGAGAGCCAGAAAGCTCAGGTTCGTAATAACCGGTGAACAGCGCCGGCGGCGTGCCGATGACCACAGGACGGAACAAAAGCTCAAAGAACTGCCGCGCTGCGGCATCCGAGGGGCCAACATCGGCCCCCAGTCGGCAGATCGGGCGCCAATCGTCATCTTTCAGCTTGTCACAGGTGGTCAGAAAGGTCTGCAATGCCGCGCGATGATCGTCCTGAGACCAGCCGTCAAGATCGGCAAAGCCCAGAACCTGCGCGGGTAGCGGCGCGGCGGCCATCAGGGCCGCCACCAGAAATCCGGCCAAGGAAAGCGCGCACCGCATTCCCTCGCCCCCATTATTCGCCAGTCGCGATCAACTGCCAGTTCGGATCAGAGGCACCCATGCTGCGCCCAAAGGTCCAGACATCGCGCTGACGCTTGATTTCCTTTTCCGAGCCCTCGACGATCTCTCCCGCCGCATTGCGAATGGCCGAGGTCAGTTCGCCGACATACCGGACGGTGATTTCGGCAAATTTCGTGTCGCGGTCAAAACTGGCCTCGACCAGCGACATCTCCTTGAGGCCGATGAATTTGGCGGTGACTGTCAGACCCTGCGCCTCACGCGCGTTGATCACCTGGGCAAAGGCGGCCTCGATTTCATCGGCCAGGAAAGGGCGGATGGCATCCAGATCGCCGCGCTCAAAGGCCATGAGGATCATCTCATAGGCGCCACGCGCACCCTGAAGGAAGGTGTTCACGGAAAAACCCGGCTCGGCCAGTTTCATCGCGGCCAACGCCTTGGCCGTGTCCGATCCATCGGCGGCATGATCGGTGATATCGCGGTCAGGACCACCCTCTATCACCTCGAAATCGCGCCGCACGCGGGGGCGCACATCCTCGAGCGGGACGGGCGGTTTCTCAAATCCCTCACGCGTGCCCAGAACCGAGCGCAGCTTGAGGATCAGGAAGATCGCAATTCCGGCCAGAACCAGAAGCTGGATCATAGAGTTCATTCAGAGCCTCGATGTCAGGGCCGAACGATCTCGGCCGGCAAAGGGTTGGTAACTTGGACCATTGGACCCTATGTAGGGCTGGGGTGGCAGGCTGTAAACCTGTGGCCCTGTCGTTTCGCGCATCTTGGAGGCCGCCATGTGGCTTTTCGCCCTGTTTCTGATTGTTCCGATGATCGAGATTGCCCTGTTCATCACCGTCGGAGGCTGGCTGACCCTGTGGCCGACGCTGGCCCTGGTGATGTTGACGGGGGTGCTGGGCACGGCCCTGATGCGCTGGCAGGGGATGCAGGTTCTGGCCGAGTTGCGGGGAGATATGGGTCAGTTGAGGAACCCCCTGTCCCCGCTTGCCCATGGGGCGCTGATCGTGATCGCGGGCCTGTTGCTGCTGACGCCCGGCTTTTTTACCGACACGATCGGGTTTCTGCTGATGGTGCCCGCCATCCGCTCGGCCGTTATTGCCTGGGTCGGCGCGCGGGTTCAGGTGCAGAGTTTTGGCCTGCATCAAGAAATGCGGCGGCAGACGGGGCCGCGCGGACCGAATGGCACAGGCCCGGTCATCGACGGCGAGTTTTATGAGATGGAAGAGACCCCGCCGCGCAACCCACCCGGACCCGGCACCTCTGGATGGACACGACATTGAGGCCGGCCATTGAGGCGGCGGGGAACACCTGCTAGGAACGCTGCCGAAGTTATTTCAGGGAGAGGACCCGATGGCCGAAGAAAACGGAACGGCACCGCAGGCCCAGCCGCAGGTGAAGATGAGCGTTCTGGCCCAGTTCATTCGCGACATGTCGTTCGAAAACGTCGTCGCCCAAAAAGGGCTGACCGGCGGCGAGGTGCAGCCCGATATTCAGGTCGCGGTCAGCCTTGATGCGCGCAAGCGCCCCCAGGACCACCAGTTTGAGGTGATCCAGAAGTTCAAAGTGACCTCGAAGAACAAGGCCAATGGCGATACTTTGTTCCTGCTGGAGGTCGATTACGGCGGCATCTTCCATGTCGAGGGCGTGCCGGAAGACCAGCTTCACCCCTTCTTGCTGATCGAATGCCCGCGCCTTCTGTTCCCCTTCATCCGCCGCATCGTCAGCGATGTGACGCGCGATGGCGGTTTCCCGCCGCTGAATATCGATACGGTCGATTACCTGATGCTTTACCGTCAGGAACTGGCGCGCCGGCAGCAGGCCCAGGCAGCGCAGGCGCCGGTCGG
>CALLZQ010000095.1 GCA_937858255.1 uncultured Tabrizicola sp. | reverse complement strand
GAACAGGGTCGAGGCGGCCTCAACCGTCGGCGGCTCACCCGGGCGCATGACGCGGTAGATGTCCATCAGCGCGGTTTCGCGGCCAAGGTTCTTGTCCGCCGCCATGGTGTTGCGGATGTAGGGGCCGACGTTGACGTTGTCGATGTCCAGAACCGGGATCTCGGTGATGCCCTGATCCAGCAGCACCTTCAGCGTGCCGCCCTTGACCTCGCCATCGCGATCCAGTTCCCAGGTCAGCTCATCGCCGGCCTCGACCCAGATCTCGCCGGTCTCTTCGTTGATGATGTCCTTGGCGACGTAACGCCCGAGGATGTGGTCGAAGGGGATCAGCAGATCGGTGATCTGCGCCTCGTCGATCCACTTCTTGACCATCCGCGGGGTGGCCTTTTCGCCAGCCTTCAGGATGACCTCTCCGGTGGCGGCATCGACCAGATCATAGGACGGGCGGGTGCCGCGCACGCGCTCGGGGAAGAACTTGGTGACCCAGCCCTTGTTCTTCAGATACTTGAACTCGACGGTATCATAATACGCATCCATGATGCGCTCCTGATCCATGCCGAGGGCATAGAGCAGCGTCGTCACCGGCAGCTTGCGGCGACGGTCGATGCGCGCGAACACGATGTCCTTGGCGTCGAACTCGAAATCGAGCCAGGAGCCGCGATACGGGATGATGCGGCAGGCGAACAAGAGCTTGCCCGAGGAATGGGTCTTGCCCTTGTCGTGGTCAAAGAACACACCGGGCGAGCGGTGCATCTGGCTGACGATCACCCGCTCGGTGCCGTTCACGATGAACGTGCCGTTCGGCGTCATCAGGGGCATGTCGCCCATGTAGACATCCTGTTCCTTGATGTCCTTGACCGACCGGGCCCCGGTGGTTTCATCGACATCGAACACGATCAGACGCAGCGTCACCTTCAAGGGTGCCGCATAGGTCAGATCGCGCTGCATGCATTCTTCAACATCGAACTTCGGCTTTTCCAGCTCGTACTTGACGAATTCCAGAACCGCGGTTTCGTTGAAATCCTTGATCGGGAACACCGATTGGAAGGTGCCCTGAATGCCCTCGCCGTCCAGCGGCTTGTCGCTGTCGCCAGAGCGCAGGAACAGGTCATAAGAGGATTTCTGAACCTCGATCAGGTTCGGCATTTCCAGAACTTCGCGGATCTTGCCGTAGTACCGGCGGATGCGTTTCTGGCCAACGTGGGTCTGCGCCATGCTCGTCGTCACCTTTGTCTCACGTGTCGCGGGCGAGTGGCCGTCGGGCCACGGGCACTCGCCGCTGGCGAAGGGGGCAATCGGTTCAATTCATGCGGTCCGTCCCGTAAGACCGCTCCCGAACCTGTCACCGCACCTGGGAAAGCGCTTTCGCAAAAGCCCTTTTCAAGACGCGATTGGCTGGGGACGGAAGGGTTCCGTCCCCAGCCTGAAATCATCACCTGCGGGAAACCCGCACGCGCGATTACTTCAGTTCAGCCTTGGCGCCAGCCTCGACGAACTTCTTGACCATGGCTTCGCCGTCAGCTTTCGAGACAGCTTCCTTGACCTTGCCACCGGCTTCGGTCAGGTCCTTGGCTTCTTTCAGGCCCAGGCCGGTGATTTCGCGGACAACTTTGATCACGTTGATCTTGTTGGCGCCGGCTTCGGTCAGAACGACGTCGAATTCGGTCTTTTCTTCTTCAGCCGGAGCAGCCGCACCAGCAGCCGGACCAGCCATCATGACGGCGCCGCCGGCAGCCGGCTCGATGCCGTACTTGTCCTTAAGGATGGTTTTCAGTTCCTGAGCCTGCAGCAGGGTCAGGCCGACGATGTCTTCGGCGAGTTTGTTCAGATCAGCCATTTTGCTCATTCCGTAAGTTAAGATGGGGTTCCAACGACGTGAGATCAACCCACGCGGGCTCGAAGATCAGGCGGCAGCCTTTTCCTCGATGGTCGACAGGATGCTTGCGATGTTCGAAGCAGGCGCGCCAATGGCACCGGCGATGTTCGAGGCAGGCGCACCGATGCACGACACGATCTGAGCGAGAAGCTCTTCGCGCGACGGCATGGCAGCAACGGCCTTGACACCGTTCAGGTCCAGCACCTCATGGCCCATGGCACCGCCAAGGATTTGGAACTTGTCGTTCCCCTTGGCATATGCCTCGCAGACCTTGGCCGCAGCCACAGGGTCTTCCGAATAGGCCATAACGGTCATGCCCGTCAGGAGATCCGCCATCTTGGCCGACGGCTTTCCTTCAAGGGCGATCTTGGCGAGCGTGTTCTTGGCAACGCGTACGGACCCACCAACGTCGCGCATTTTTGCGCGCAGGTCCTGCATCTGTGCAACCGTCATGCCCGCGTAGTGGGCAACCACCACGACGCCAGAGCTTTCGAAGATCTGGCCGAGTTCCTCGACCACTTTCTCTTTCTGGGCTCTATCCACAGTTCCACTCCAAGTGTGGGGGTTTCCCCCCGGCTCATGTTTGCCCCTGAGATCAGGGGCGTTCGGGTCCGTTCAGGGTTCCGATGGCCAAGATCACCCGAGGGTGAAATTCGTCTCGTTCCCCATCTCAGGAAGGACATTAAGGCCCGGGGGCCACCCTCCGTCTCGGACAGGACGGGGCGTTTCCGCCCCATCATCCCCGGGGCACAAAAGCCCCGGAAATTCTTATCAGGCGCTGGTCGAGGCCAGGTCGAGCGAGACGCCCGGGCCCATGGTCGAGGACAGCGACACTTTCTTGACATAGGTGCCCTTGGCCCCTGCCGGCTTGGCGCGGGTCACGGCATCCACAAAAGCGCGGACGTTCTGGGCCAGCGCTTCCTCGGTGAAGGAAACCTTGCCGATACCGCCATGGATGACGCCGGCCTTTTCAACCTTGAACTGGACTTCGCCGCCCTTGGCCGCAGCCACAGCCGTCTTGACGTCCATGGTCACGGTGCCGACCTTGGGGTTCGGCATCAGGTTGCGCGGGCCGAGGATCTTACCCAGACGGCCAACCAGCGGCATCATGTCCGGGGTGGCGATGCAGCGATCGAACTCGATCTTGCCGCCCTGGATGGTTTCCAGCAGGTCTTCGGCGCCCACGATATCCGCGCCGGCGGCCTTGGCTTCGTCAGCCTTGGCGCCACGGGCGAACACGGCGACGCGCACGGTCTTGCCGGTGCCGTTCGGCAGCTGAACAACGCCGCGAACCATCTGGTCAGCGTGACGCGGGTCAACGCCGAGGTTCATCGCGATTTCCAGCGTCTCGTCGAATTTGGCCGAGGCAGCTTTCTTGATCAGGGCGACGGCATCCTCGACCGAGAGGTTCGACTTGCCTTCGAACTGGGCCTGAGCGGCCTTAACGCGCTTTGCGATCTTTGCCATGATGATCAGCCCTTCACTTCGATGCCGCAGGACTTGGCCGAGCCAAGGATGATCTGCATCGCCGCTTCGATCGAATTGGCGTTCAGGTCTTTCATCTTGGTTTCCGCAATCTTGCGGACCTGCGCGACCGAGATCGTGCCGGCAACGTCGCGGCCCGGCTTAGCCGAACCCTTGGTGCGGTTGCGCTTGCCGACCGGCTTCAGGCCAGCGGCTTCCTTGATCAGGAACGAGGCCGGCGGGGTCTTCAGGTCGATCGAGAACGACTTGTCCTGATAGTAGGTGATGATCGTCGGAATCGGCGTGCCCGGCGCAAATTCGGCCGACTTCGCGTTGAATTCCTTGACGAACGCCATGATGTTCAGGCCGCGCTGACCCAGAGCCGGGCCGACTGGGGGCGACGGGTTGGCCTGCTGGGCCTTCACTTGCAGCTTGAGGCTGCCGATCACTTTCTTGGCCATCTGGCCTCTCCTTCTGTCACTGCATCCGAAGATGCGGTTTAGTGGTCAGGTCCGTCACCCTGCCGGGCGCTCGCCTCCCACATGCGATACTCAGATACCTTTCGACACCTGAGTAAATTCCAACTCGACCGGGGTGGCGCGGCCAAAGATCGAGACCGAAACCTTGAGGCGGCTGTTGTCGTCATCCACCTCTTCGACCATCCCGTCAAAGCCCTCGAACGGGCCGTCGGTGACCTTGACCTTCTCACCAATGTCAAAGCGGATCAGGTTGCGCGGCTGCGCCTCGCCCCCCTCGACGCTGCGGTTCAGCATCGCATTCACTTCGGCATCGCGCATCGGCATCGGCTTGCCCTGCGGGCCGAGGAAGCCGGTCACCCGGTTGATCGTCGAGATCAGGTGATAGCCGCGGTTCGACATCTCCATATGCACCAGCACATAGCCGGGCATGAAGCGCCGTTCGGACGTCACTTTCTTGCCGCGCCGGACCTCAATCACCTCTTCGGTGGGCACCAGCACCTCGTCAATCTCATCCTCAAGACCGGCATCGGCAACGGCGGTCTTGATCTGCTCGGCAACCTTCTTCTCGAAGTTCGAGAGAACGCTTACCGAATACCAACGCTTGGCCATGCCCGTTTCTTCCTGTCTGCCCGGACGCGATACGCCCGAAAAATTCCGTTATTCCAGCGCATTAGCCATTCGGCCCGCGCCCGAGAGGAACAAAAAACAGCGCGCAACACGAATCATTGCGCGCCGGTTTGCCCTTGAACAGGGCGCGGCATACAGGTGCCGGCCCCGGATTTCAAGGGGGTAGGCGCGGGTGAAGCCCCGCAGCGCCGATCAGAAAGCGGTCAGGATCGCCTTGAGACCCGTACGGATGCCAAGGTCGACCAGGCTGAAGAAGGTGGCGGTCAGCGCCGCCATCAGAAACACCATGATCGTGGTCAGCACCACTTCGCGGCGGGTTGGCCAGACCACCTTGCCGACTTCCGTCCGCACCTGCTGGATGAACTGAAGGGGGTTGGTCTTTGCCATTACGGCGATCCGATAACCGTGGGGTCAGGGGCCGAAACCCCGCTGAACCCGTGAATTCAAGTGCCAAGCGCGGGCAATCACCGCTTCGCGCGTTCCGCAGCCGCCATCCGCTCCAGCCGCAGCCAAGGATCATCCTGATAAGCGATGTTGCGCCGCGCCGCAAAACGCGACATCAGCAGCAACAGCGCTGCGCCAAGGCCAAGCGCCCCGAAGATGATGAGTGGCGACTGCCAGATTGCGCTGCCCAGATCGACACCCGCTGTGCCTGACAGCCCAGGGCCGGCATCCAGACCAGTGCGTTTGAACAGCGCCGCCGAGACCACCATTACCACCACAGGCGCCCATTGCAGCAACTTGCCGCCCGAGAGACCATGCTCAAGCCGCTTGCCCAGAGAGGGGATCGACCGGATCGGGCTGTCCTTTACGCTGATGCCGGGCGAGGGGGCAGCGGGCGCCCTGTCTTGAACCGGGATCACCGCGGCACCAAGCCTCGCGCTGCCCAATATGGCCTGGCGGCGGAACAGGGCCAGCAACCGGACGGAAACGACCGTCAGCCGGAACCAGACCACGAGAATTGCGATACCCGCGACGATGAACATTTTGGGCGAAGCCGAATCGGGAAAGGTCACCAACAAATAGCACCCCAGCCCGGTTAGCCCCGCGTAGACCGCTGTCCGGACCAGATAGCGCCGGGTCAATGGCTTGGCCGGGCGTCCGCTGATCCAGCCATAGAGGCGCGAGAGCCCCGATAAAATACCCACCCCCATCAGGAAAAAGGTCAGCGCGACCGCAAACGCCTCGGGCCCAAGCATTTCGGCCAGCATTGCGGCGGCGTCGGCATTCGTGAAATTCATGAACCATTCCCTCAACTGACTGTATGGATCAGCAGAGCCAAGCGCCCTGCCCTCACGGCGCCGGTTGACAGCGGCCCTTGCCGCGGCGCCGGTTGCCTGTGGCATAAATCTACCGGCGATCCTGTCGGAAGTATGGCGAGCTGAGGCCGAGTTCCGGCCCATCAGCGCTACCACCATGACGGTGACTGACTATTCATGTGTTGAAGATTGGCAGGGGCAGCAGGGTTCGAACCCTCGGCCTACGGTTTTGGAGACCGTCGCTCTACCAGCTGAGCTATACCCCTAGGCCTGCCGCGTGGGTACGGCAGGCAGCGGGCATCGTCAAGGGGCAAACGCGGCCTCCAGCACCGCAATATCCGCGCCGAGCAAGGCAGGCAACGCCGCCTCAATCCGTTCCAGCGGCTGATCCCACCAGCAAAGCTCGATCAGACGCCGGACGACATCGGGCGCAAAACGCGGGCGTAGAATCCGAGCCGGGTTTCCGGCAACAATCGCGTAATCCGGCACGCAGCCAGAGACCACAGCACCGGCGCCGATGATCACGCCCGAGCCAATCTGCGCGCCCGGCAGAATCAGCGCGCCATGGCCGATCCAGACATCATGTCCGACCACCGTATCGGGCAAGGCATCGATCCCGTCGCGGAAAGCCTGAAACGAGTTGGGTGAAAAGACGCCAAAGGGATAAGTCGAAAAACCCGTCATTACATGATTGGCCGAGGCGGTGATAAACCGTACGCCATGGGCGATCTGGCAAAACCGGCCGATGATCAGCCGCTCGGGCGCGCCGGGGTAAAGGTAAGGCGCAAGATGCCGCGCCCAGTCATCGGGCGGGTCGAAATCATTGGCGTAGCTATACGCGCCAATCTCGATATTGGGATGCGTGATGACCTGAGCGAGATGGACCATCTCGCGGTGAATCGTGCCATCGGGAAAGACAAGCGGATGCCGGGCATCGGCATTGAGGAAGGGCATAGGTGAACCTTTCGCTGGAACCTTGAAAACAAACGGGTTCAGCAGATCAGGTTCATCGTCGCCTCCATCATGTGATATTCCAGCCTAAGCCCCTTGAAGCACCCGCACAAGGACCAAAGCAAAAGGGCCGCCCCTGCGGACGGCCCCCTCTGTATTCATGTGAAGAGATCAGGCGAGGATTTTCGACACAACGCCTGCGCCGACGGTGCGGCCGCCTTCGCG
>CALLZQ010000094.1 GCA_937858255.1 uncultured Tabrizicola sp. | reverse complement strand
AGCGACGTCACGATGTCGCGCAGCGCACGGTCGTTCATGTCCATGACCCGGCGCCACACGACGCGGCGGTCGTCAATGCCCAGATCATTGCCCCAGTAGATATGGTTGTCGATCATCGCCGACAGCAGGTTGTGGGCCGAGGTGATCGCGTGGAAGTCACCGGTGAAATGCAGGTTCATCTCTTCCATCGGGACGACCTGAGCATAGCCCCCCCCGGCGGCGCCGCCCTTCATGCCGAAATTCGGGCCAAGGCTGGCCTCGCGGATGCAGACGATGGCCTTTTTGCCAATGCGGTTCAGACCGTCGCCGAGGCCAACGGTGGTGGTGGTCTTTCCCTCACCCGCCGGGGTGGGGTTGATGGCGGTAACGAGAATCAGCTTGCCATCGGGGCGGTCTTGCAGATTGCGGATAAAGTCCTGACCCACCTTGGCCTTGTCATGGCCATAGGGCAGCAGATGCTCGGCCGGAATGCCAAGTTTGGCACCGATTTCCATGATCGGCTTTTTCTTGGCTTCGCGGGCAATCTCGATATCGGTCTTGAAGGCCATGTCCGTCTCCCTCGGGGGCTGTTCTGCCGGGCGTCCGTTTGCCCGTTGTCCCCGTGATAGCGATAGACATTGCGTCGCAAAGGGGCATTTCCGACCTGAATCCCGCGTTTTTCGCCTTGGGCGGTTTCCGATCGGAACTGCGAGGGCGATTTGGAAAACCGCCGCCCTTTTCCAGAAAGCCGCGTCACCAGCCCGGAACAGGTCAGGGTTTTCCCACTAGGCCACCGACCCCGCCCCCGCTAGGGTTGGCGCTATGGCGTGCCGCACACGGGCGCGACCCAAGCGGGAGTGACAGGCGTGACCTCCGACACCTATATCGCTGACAATCTGGCCTCTGCGACCTCGACCGTCACGGTGACCGATGACGGAACCGGTTCGGATTGGCTGACCATTATCGGCAGTTATATCCTGCCGACGGAAATCCGGCTTTCGTGGTTCTTTGAGGCCGGGGCCAGCCGCAGCGCCTCGGCCTTCTTTTTCGGCGCCGACAGTATCGGGCGGCGGGTTGTGATCAACGGGCTGATCGAGAATGCGCGCGGCAGCAATGGTCGCGACCTGATCTTTGGCAACGAAGCCGGCAATATCTTGGTCGGCGATCAGGCGCAGGCCGGCCCGGGCGAGGACGATACGATCAGCGGCCTGGATGGCAATGACTGGATCTATGGCGGAAACGGGCAGGATTCGCTCTCGGGCGATGGTGGCAATGATGTCCTGTTCGGCAATGACGGCAATGACACGATCAATGGCGGCGCCGGGGTGGATACGCTGATCGGCGGCGCCGGGGCCGATGTGCTGATCGGCGGCAGCGATTTCGGCGATATGCTGAACTACGCCAGTTCATCCGCGCGCATTCACGTCAGCCTGACCTTTGGCGCAATGACGACCGGCCGTTTCGGCGATGCCGAGGGGGACAGCCTCTTTGGCTTTACCGATGTGGTCGGTACAAACTTCGATGACATCATTCAGGACACGATCTATTACGCCGTCGCCGGGCGCGGCAATGACAACCGCTTTTACGGGCTTGGCGGCAATGACATCCTGATCGCCAATGGCGGCAATGATCTGGCCTATGGCGGCGATGGCAACGACCGGCTTTTCCTGGGCTATGGCAATGACCAGGGCTACGGCGGGCGGGGCGACGATTTTGTGACCGGCGGCCCCGGCGACGATTGGCAGGTGGGCGGCACGGGCAACGACACACTTTCGGGCGATGCCGGCAATGACGTGCTGTTGGGTGAGGCCGGGACCGACAGGCTGCTCGGCGGCGAGGGGCGCGACACCCTGCGTGGCGGCGCCGGCGCCGATGTGCTGGAGGGCGGCGGCCAGGCCGGCGATATGGTCAGCTATGTGGACTCGCCCGCTTACGTCAACATCGGTCTATTCTATGGCCATACGATCAACGGCATCTCGGGCGATGCCGAAGGCGATCTGATCACCGGCTTTACCGATGTGGTCGGCTCGTCCTTTGACGATGTGATCAATGATCAACATGCCTTTGCCATCGCGGATGGGCTGAATGACAACCGTTTTTACGGTGGCGATGGAAATGACTGGCTGGTGGGCAATGGTGGCAATGACACGATCTATGGCGGCAACGGCAATGATGCGATCTATCTCGGCTATGGCAATGACCTTGGCTATGGCGGGGCGGGCAATGACAAGCTGACCGACGGGCCGGGGAGCGACAGCCTCTTTGGCGGGCTGGGGGACGATATCTTCAGCATGGGGGTCGGGGCCGATCTCCTCACAGGGGGGGCCGGCGCCGATGACTTTCAGTTCGGGCGCAATGGCAGCGCAACCGGGGGCGAGGAAAACCGCATCACCATCACCGATTTCTCGCGCGCCGAGGGGGATCGGCTGGACATGCGCTTTTTTGACCCCGATGCCCGCACCTTCAGCATCCTCGCGACCGAGCGGTGGAACTTCATTCCAGCAGATCCCTTCACCATCGGCGTTGCCGGCCAGATCCGCGTCACGGCCCGGGCGGGTGGCTATCTGATCGAGATGGAGAATACCGCCGATGGCGTGGCGGATTATGCCGTACAGGTGAATACGCCCGACACGCTCGATCTGGCGGATTTCCTGTTTCTCGAGCCGCCTGCCCTGTGGCCCGCGGCCTCAGGGCGAGCAGCCGCGCTGATCCGGCACATGCAGGCGGACCTGCTGGCCCAGACGCAATTCGCCCTCGGCCTCGACCCAGGCCGTGACCCCGCGCCGCCCGGCGGCTGCGGATTTGAAGGCGGCGCCAAAGCCGGGGTGGCGGGTCTCAATCGGGCGGGCCGGCAGGGTGCAGGCGCGGTTTTCCATATCGACGACCAGCGTCGCCCCGCCTTCGGCCTGAAGGCGGCTGGAGGGCGGCAGATGGGTCAGATCGGGAATGCCCTCGATCACCATGCTCGCCCCGATCAGCGCCGGGTCGAGCGCGGCCAGCCCCATCCCGGTGGCGATGGCGGTCAGCTCCTCGGCTGAGACGATCGAGAACTGGCGTGTATTGCGGATCTCTGTCCCGCGCGGATATTGTGACAGGACACGGCTGCAAGAAGCCCGGGTCAGCCCGCCATGCGCCTCGCCCTCGGGGCCGGAAAACCGCGCGATCAGCCGGTCCACCGCTTCGGCCTCCAGCCTTGCCGCACGGTCGCGCACAAGGCCCAGCCAGATAATCGTGCCAAAGTGATCGGTCGGTTTCAGGGCGGGCATCGGTCAAACCTGCAAGACAAAGAAGAGACGGCGAAAGGGGAAGAGAACCGAACCATCAGGTTCGGACGGATAGGCCGAGGCCAGCGCCGCCTCATACCGCGCGGCGAAAGCCTCCGCCCCCTCGGCCAAGAGTCGGTCGGGAAAGGGGCGCATGGCAGTGTTTTCGGTAAACCGCCGCACCGGATGGCCATTCTCCACTGGTTCCAGCCGCTGAACATAGTCGATCTCCCAGGCATCTACCTGCCCCAGCGGTGCCAACATCCGCCAATAGGCAGTGGCCGGCGCCACCGGCGCCTGCCAGCCGGTGAAATCAAAGCGGTCCGGGAACATCGCCTGGGCAATATCGCGCAGGAAGCGGTGCGAGGGGGCGCCGAACTGGCGCGGCATCTGCACCGCCAGCACCCCGCCGGGCGTAAGCAGGCGCGCCAGACGCGGCATCAGCGCCTCATGGTCGCCCAGCCAATGCAAGGCGGCATTGGAAAAGATCAGCGCAGGCGCCTGCGGGGGTGCCCAGCCGGAAATATCCGCCGTTTCAAGGCGCTGATAGGCGCCAGTGGTCCCGGCCTGCTGCAACATGGCGGGGCTGGAATCGACCCCGGTCACAGGCCGACCAAAACGCGCCGCCAGCGCCGGGCCGACCGCCCCGTTGCCGCAGCCCAGATCGACGACCTCGCCCTCGGGCAAGCTGCCGATCCGCGCCATCAGATCCATCGCCGGGCGCAAACGCAAACCCCGAAACCTGGCATAGGCTTCGGGGTTCCAGTCTGCGTTTTGCCCGTGGCTCACGCCGAGGGCTCCGGCTCCATACCGCCCTTTGGCGCCTTGGGCTTGGTCTTGGGAATTGAAGCGATGGCACTCAGCGCGCCCTTGTCGCTGTCATCTTCATCATCCGGGCCGCCCAGCGGTTCGCCCGCCATGATCTTTTTCAGTTCATCCCCGGTCAGGGTTTCATATTCCAACAGCCCCGTGGCGATATTCTCGAACTCGGTCGCATTGTCGGTGATGGTCTTGAAGGCGAGGTTATAGCCCTCATCAATGATGCGCTTGACCTCGTCCTCGATGGTTTCCTTGGTCTTGGCCGAGACCGAGAACCCGCCGGTATTGCCCTGATAGCCCTCGGCTGCCTCACGGTAATCGACATTGCCGACCTTGTCGGACATGCCCAGCCGCATCACCATCATCCGTGCCATCTGCGAGGCCTGCATGATGTCATTGGCGGCGCCGCCCGAAACGCTCTCGGGGCCGAACTTGTAGATCTCGGCGGCCTTGCCGGCCATCGCCATGGCGATACGCTGCTCCATCTCATCCTTGTGCCAGCTCAGCCGGTCACTCTCGGGCAAGGGTTGCACCATGCCGAGCGCCTGACCACGCGGGATGATCGTCGCCTTGTGGATCGGGTCATGCTTGGGCAGTTTCATCCCCAACAGGGCGTGGCCTGCCTCATGATAGGCGGTCATCTTCTTTTCGTCTTCCGACATGACCATGCTGCGACGTTCCGGGCCCATCAGCACCTTGTCGCGTGCCTTGTCGAAATCCTCGGCGGTGACGAAGCGGCGACCGATCCGGGCGGCCATCAGCGCGGCCTCATTCACAAGGTTCATCAGATCGGCACCCGAAAAGCCCGGCGTGCCCCGCGCCACGGTGCGCAGATCGACATCCGGCCCCAGCGGCACTTTGCGCGCATGAACGCCGAGGATCTTCTCGCGCCCCTTGATGTCGGGGTTCGAGACCGTGACCTGCCGGTCAAAGCGGCCGGGGCGCAACAGTGCCGGGTCCAGCACGTCCTTGCGGTTGGTGGCGGCGATGATGATCACGCCCTCATTCGCCTCAAACCCGTCCATTTCGACAAGAAGCTGGTTCAGCGTCTGCTCGCGTTCGTCATTGCCGCCGCCCATGCCGACGCCCCGCGCCCGGCCCACGGCGTCGATCTCGTCGATAAAGACGATGCAGGGGGCGTTCTTCTTGGCCTGTTCGAACATGTCGCGCACGCGGCTGGCACCGACACCCACGAACATCTCGACGAAATCCGAACCCGAGATGGTGAAGAACGGCACACCCGCCTCACCCGCGATGGCGCGCGCAAGCAGCGTCTTACCCGTGCCCGGAGGGCCCACCAGCAGCGCGCCCTTGGGGATTTTGCCGCCCAGACGGCTGAACTTCTGCGGATTACGCAGGAATTCGACGATCTCTTCCAGTTCTTCCTTGGCCTCGTCGATGCCCGCCACATCGTCAAAGGTCACGCGGCCATGTTTTTCAGTCAGCAGTTTGGCGCGCGACTTGCCAAAGCCCATGGCGCCGCCACGCCCGCCCCCCTGCATACGGTTCATAAAGAACAGCCAGATCCCGATGATCAGGATCGCCGGCAGCCACAGCGAGAGCAGCGACAGGAAGCCCGACTGTTCTTGCGCCTCGGCAGCCACCTCGACACCCTTGTCGATCAGTTGCGGGGCAAGATCGGTGCCCTGCGGCACGATCGCCGAATAGCGGTTGCCATCTTTGGCGGTGATCAGCACCCGCTCGCCATCAATCACCACGCCCGAGACCTGCCCGGCATCGACGCGGCTGATGAAATCCGAATAGGAAATCTGCCGCGATGAGACCGAGGTCTGATTGGTGCTGAACAGGTTGAACAGCGCCAGGATCAGCAGGAACAGAACGACCCAGAACGCGATGTTTCGTGCATTGCCCACGAAAATTCTCCTCACATCCGCGCGCAGCCGCAGGGCACGCGCTGTTTGCGCATAAGATAGGCAGTTCGGCCCCGGGTTCAATGCGATAAGAGGAAAGACTCGAAGCTGGGCGTCAATGTCGCGACCCAACCATTGCCGAACCCGGCCAAAGGCGCGGAAATCAGCCTGTCGCCCTGCCAGATGCCGGGGCTTGCCAAGAGGCTGGTGCGCGGCAGTCCCGTTTCACGCCAGAGGGGGCACTGCGCCAGCCCGGCCTCGCCCAAGGCTGCGATCTGGACGGGTTGCGAGGGCGCCTCAATCGCCGTGATCTTCCAGCGCCCGTCCCAGAGCATCGGTCCGTCATGGCAGGGCAGCACCTCGGTCGCCGAGGCTGGCTCGCGCATCAGGCGCGCCCCGACCTTGCCCGGCAGGAACATGACCCCGCCCAAGGTCCGCGCCTCCCCCGCAAGACAGGCATCGGCGGCGGCCATCAGCGCGGCATGGCGGGGGGGGTGGGGGGTATTGCCAATCCATTGCACCGCCGCTGACAGCACGCGGCGGGCGGCATCGTCCTCACCCCTTAGGATACGGGGGCTGAGGATCAGGTCACCGGCATCGGCCTGCACATCCGACCGGGCAAGGTGCCGCGCCATCTCGCGCAACGTGATCTGCGCCCGTTGCATATGGGCCGCCGTCTCGGTCAGGCGATCGATTGTCAGGCCGAGGGGGGCCAGAAGTCCCAGCATCTGCCGGGCCTTCACCCTGTCATAGCGCGGATCGTCATTCGACGGATCCTCGACCCAGGTCAGGCCCCGCGCCCGCAGCCAGTCGCGCAGCGCCGCGCGGCGCACCGGCAGTAGTGGACGCAGGAACAGACCCGAGGGGTCATGCGCGCCCATCCCGGCGAGGCCATCCACGCCCGACCCGCGCGCCAGCCGCATCAGCACCGTTTCGGCTTGATCATCAG
>CALLZQ010000093.1 GCA_937858255.1 uncultured Tabrizicola sp. | reverse complement strand
CCGACTTCATCTTCATGGTCAAGGACACTTCTTACATGTTCGTGACCGGCCCCGATGTGGTCAAGACCGTGACGAACGAACAGGTGACTGCCGAAGAGCTGGGCGGCGCCAGCACCCATACCCGCAAATCGAGCGTGGCCGATGGCGCCTTTGAAAACGATGTCGAGGCGATTGCCGAAACCCGTCGCCTGATCGACTTCCTGCCGCTGAACAACCGCGAAAAGGCGCCGGTGCGGCCGTTCTTTGACGATCCGGCACGGGTGGAGAAAAGCCTCGATACGCTGATCCCCGATAACCCGAACCAGCCTTATGACATGAAGGAACTGATCCTGAAGATCGCCGATGAGGCCGATTTCTTTGAG
Organism: uncultured Tabrizicola sp.; assembly: GCA_937858255.1. GTDB lineage: Bacteria > Pseudomonadota > Alphaproteobacteria > Rhodobacterales > Rhodobacteraceae > Pseudotabrizicola. Next base: position 6,511 of record CALLZQ010000093.1, on the reverse strand, counting down.
ATTCAGCGTGATTATGCTGGCAATATCATCACCGGCTTTATCCGGATGGAGGGGCAGACCGTTGGCGTCGTCGCCAATCAGCCGATGGTGCTGGCCGGTTGCCTTGACATCGACAGCAGCCGCAAGGCCGCGCGGTTTGTCCGCTTCTGCGATGCGTTTGAGATCCCGATCCTGACGCTCGTTGATGTGCCCGGTTTCCTGCCCGGCACCAGCCAGGAATATGGCGGCGTGATCAAGCACGGCGCGAAACTCTTGTTCGCCTATGGCGAGGCGACGGTGCCCAAGGTCACGGTCATCACCCGCAAGGCCTATGGCGGCGCCTATGACGTGATGGCCTCCAAACATCTGCGCGGCGATTTCAACTATGCCTGGCCGACGGCGGAAATCGCGGTGATGGGCGCCAAGGGGGCGACCGAGATCCTTTATCGCAGCGAGTTGTCCGACAAGGACAAGATCGCACAGCGCACCAAGGATTACGAAGACCGGTTCGCCAACCCCTTCGTCGCCGCCGAAAAGGGCTTTATCGATGAGGTGATCATGCCGCATTCGACCCGTCGGCGTGTGGCCCGTGCCTTTGCCGCCCTGCGCACGAAGAAACTGGCGAACCCGTGGAAGAAGCACGATAACATCCCCCTCTGACGCGAAACAGGAGGATGGGGTGTTGACATGGCTGGACCAGAGGGGCCGCAGGCCCAGAGGCCGGGGGGCGGGCGATGACCGATCCGACCCCCGCCGAGGCAGAGGGCGCGCTGATCGCGGTGCCCTCGGGGCAGCCCGTCACACTGATGGATGTGATCTGGAACGAGCAGGGCCCCGAGGGGCTGACCCTTCGCTTCCGCTTCCTCGCGCCCGAGATCGCGCGCGAGGGGGGCACGATTGGCTACGAACTGGCTGCCGAGGATATGATGCATCTGTGTCAGACCTATGCCCTGCCAAGGGTGCCGAACACCGGCCCGCAACCGGCGCAGATCGTGATCTCGCTGTCAGACCGTCCGTTGGTCTTCGGGGCGACGGCGCCCGAGGCCACGCAGTTCTTCGAGGCCTACAGCCTGGAAAACGGCACCTGCATCTGGGAGATGTTCTGATGAATGCACCAGATGTAGCGGTATGGGCGGCAATCCGCCGGGCGCCTGATGTAGCGGCGACACAGGGCGCGTTCTTGCACTTTGCCAGATACCATTGGGGCGCGAGTTCGACTATGCTGACCGCAGGCCGAACCCAAGCGGCCTTTGCCTCGCATCGGGGGCTGGACTTCCGGGCAATTCCGGCGGCAGCCCTCCAAGAATACAGGAGTAGAGGATGTCTAAGAGCACCAAGGTTCTGCTGGCTTTCTGCATGGTCGCCTTCGTGGCTGCCTGCGCCAAAAAAGAAGCGGAAGTGGGGTATGTCGCGGAGCGGGTTTCGCCCGAGCCGACCTACCCCGGCAAGTACAAGTAAGACCTTCGGGCGGGCCGCCGGGCAAGAGCCGGTCGGACCCGCCTGCCTTTCCGCCTCTGCCGTGGCCGTGCTGGCCGGGGGGGCGTCATGCTGAAGCATCGCGGTTTCCCCAGCCGCCTGACCGGCACCGATTTCCAGTTCACGATCCGCCGCGAGAACCGCAAGGAAGGGCCGACCAAGCTCATCCGTCGTGAACGTTTCAAGGATCGCAAGCATACCGACCGTCTGGCCGATGCGGCCTTCATGCAGGCGCTCTGGCAATATTTCGGCGAAGAACCCTTTGAACGCGGCAATCTTGATGCCGGGCGGCTGTCATGGCTGTTCGGGCGCGAGGTCATTGCCGCCGAAGACCCGTTCGACCCGTCCTCATATGAGGCGCTCTTGCGCATCGACGTCAAAAAGGCGCAGGTCAGCTTCCCCGAAGTCTTTGCCCCCGAGGCCCAGGACACCGTCTGGGACGATGAGGACGATTGGGAGGAGGACGAGGAATGAGCGTCTTTCCGCCCGTCACCTCTGGCTTCCGGCAGATCGCCGCGCACCCCTTGGTTGCGGCGGAATTGCCAATTGCCACGGTCGGGCGGAACCGCAAGCATGCGTGTGACCGCAAGGCCCCCCCTCATCCGGGGGCAGGCGGTCAGGTTTGCTACCCTTCCCCGACTGACCGGTCCGGCGTCTCCACCGCCGGACCGGATTTCGTGGATGGGCAAGGACTTGCCAATGGCGTGAACGGCGGGATTTTCCCCTTTTCCCCGGCTTTGGATGGTCTATCCTCGGGCGTAATAATAACCCTGAACCGAGGCAGTATCACATGTTCAAGAAATCGCTTCTCGCGGTCACCCTTTTGGTCAGCACCCTCTCGGGCTGCCTGTCCACCCCCCAAAGCCGTGGCGTTGCCGGCGCCATTGCCGGCGTGGCGATTGCCGATGCCACGGATGAAAACCTGGTCGCCGGTGGGGCGCTTGGTGCGCTGGCTGGCGCGGCCACTTGCGGCATCGATTTCGGTCTGCCGCCCTGTTATTGATCTGATCCATACCGCCGCGCGCCTGCGCGGCCCCGTTCTGACACCAAGGCCATTCCGGGCAGCCGCCCGGGGTGGCCTTTTCGCATGCCAATTTGCCCCGGCCCGGGCAGACTGAAGGGAGAGAGCCGATGTTCAAGAAGATCCTGATCGCCAACCGGGGCGAAATCGCCTGCCGCGTGATCAAATCCGCGCAGAAGATGGGGATCAGGACGGTTGCCGTCTATTCCGACGCTGACCGCAACGCGCTGCATGTGAAGATGGCCGATGAGGCCGTGCATATCGGCCCGCCGCCCGCCAACCAATCCTATATCGTGATCGACAAGATCATGGACGCCATCCGCCAGACCGGGGCTGAGGCGGTGCATCCGGGCTATGGCTTCCTGTCGGAAAACATGAACTTCGCCGCCGCGCTGGAAAAAGAAGGCGTGGTTTTTGTGGGCCCGCCCAGCCCGGCGATCGAGGCGATGGGCGACAAGATCACCTCAAAGAAAATCGCGCAGGAAGCCGGTGTTTCCACCGTTCCGGGCTATATGGGCCTGATCGCCGATGCCGAAGAGGCGGTGAAAATCTCGGATCAGATCGGTTATCCGGTGATGATCAAGGCCTCGGCCGGCGGCGGCGGCAAGGGGATGCGCATCGCCTGGAATGCGCAAGAGGCCCGCGAAGGTTTTGAATCCTCAAAGAATGAAGCCGCCAACAGCTTTGGCGATGACCGTATCTTCATCGAAAAGTTCGTGACCCAACCGCGCCACATCGAAATTCAGGTGCTGGCCGACAAGCACGGCAACTGCGTCTACCTGCACGAACGCGAATGCAGCATTCAGCGCCGCAACCAGAAGGTCATCGAAGAGGCCCCGTCGCCCTTCCTTGATGCCGCGACGCGCAAGGCGATGGGCGAACAGGCCTGCGCCCTGGCCAAGGCGGTGGGCTACACCAGCGCGGGCACGGTGGAATTCATCGTCGATGGCAACCGCAACTTCTATTTCCTTGAGATGAACACCCGCTTGCAGGTGGAACACCCCGTCACCGAACTGATCACCGGTGTCGATCTGGTGGAACAGATGATCCGCGTGGCGAATGGCGAGCCGCTGCCGTTCAAACAGGAAGACCTGAAAATCAACGGCTGGGCGATGGAAAGCCGCCTTTACGCCGAAGATCCCTATCGCAACTTCCTGCCCTCGATTGGCCGTCTGACCCGCTATCGCCCACCGGTCGAGGGCAAGACCGATGGTGGCATCGTCCGCAATGATACCGGCGTCTATGAGGGCGGCGAGATCAGCATGTTCTACGACCCGATGATCGCAAAGCTCTGCACTTGGGGGCCGACCCGGGCCGAGGCGATTGAGGAAATGCGGCTGGCGCTGGACACGTTCGAGGTTGAGGGGATCGGTCACAACCTGCCGTTCTGCTCGGCCGTGATGGATCACCCGCGCTTTACCTCGGGTAATATCACCACCGCCTTTATCGCCGAGGAATATCCCGAGGGCTTTCACGGCGTGACGCTTGATCCGGCGATGCTGCGCCGGGTTGCCGCCGCTGCCGCCGCGATGAATCGCGTGGCCGAGATCCGGCGTACCCGGATCTCCGGCACGATGGACAATCACCAGCGCCGCGTCGGCGACGATTGGGTTGTCAGCCTGCAAGGCGAGAGCTTCGGCGTCGCCATCGAGGCGGACAAGGCTGGCAGCACCGTCACCTTTGCGGATGGTGAGGCGCTGCGGGTGGAAAGCGACTGGACCCCGGGCGACACGCTGGCCCGGCTGACCGTCGATGGCACGCCACTGGTGCTGAAGGTCGGCAAGGTGCCGATGGGCTTCCGGCTGCGGGTGCGTGGCGCCGATCTGAAGGTGCTGGTGCAATCGCCGCGTCAGGCCGAACTGAACGCGCTGATGCCGGAAAAACTGCCGCCCGACACCTCGAAATTCCTGCTCTGCCCGATGCCGGGTCTGGTGGTGAAGATCAATGTCGCCGAGGGCGATGAGGTGCAGGAAGGTCAGGCGCTGGCCACGGTCGAGGCGATGAAGATGGAAAACATCCTGCGCGCCGAGAAGAAGGGCGTCGTCAAAAAGGTCAACGCCGCTGCCGGTGCCAGCCTCAAGGTCGACGATGTGATCATGGAGTTTGAATAAGGCGCCGGGGCGCAGCCCCTGCCGTCCTTAACGGCCGGCGGGGTTGCGCTCCAGCATCTCTTGGCGGCGCAGGGGGAATTTGTCGATGGCGGCCACGATCTCGCGCACTTCCCACGGCAGGGGTTTGCGGATCACGGGTTTCAGGTCCTTGTCCATCAGCACAAGGCCAAAGCCCCGGGGCCGCAGTTTGCGCCGCCATTCCGAGGCCGGGTTCGGCGTGGTGTCGGTCACAAGGATCACATCGCGCTCGGCCAAGGCGGGGTAGTTCTGCGCCAGCAGTTCCATCTGGCGCAGGTAGTTGGGATCGTTCGGCGAGTCGGCAAAGACGACGACCGGACGGCGCAGGTAGAGCAGGCTGTCCAGCGTCACCTCGGTGGCGGCAACCGGCGCAAAGGGGGCAGGGGCGTCAGCGCCCGGCGCCTCGGATGACACGGCCTCCGCCCCGGTCTGGGCGGCGGCGGCCAGCGGCCAAAGCGCCGCAAGAACAAAGACGTGGATCGGTTTCATGCGTCTCCCCTTTGTCTGAATGTAGGGCGGGGCCGCGGGAAACCCAAGGGTAGATGAGGATGACGAAGATGAGCAAGACGCTGGACGACTGGGCCGCCCTTGCGGCGAAAGAGCTTAAGGGCAAGGCACCCGAGAGCCTGACGTGGAAGACGTTGGAAGGCATCGACGTCAAACCGCTCTATACCGAGGCGGATACCGCCAGCCTGCCGCATATCGGTGGGTTGCCCGGCTTTGGCCCCTTTACCCGGGGCGTGCGCGCGACGATGTATGCGGGCCGTCCCTGGACCATCCGGCAATATGCGGGCTTTTCCACTGCCGAGGAGTCGAACGCCTTTTATCGCAAGGCGCTTGCCGCCGGGCAGCAGGGGGTTTCGGTCGCCTTCGACCTTGCCACCCATCGGGGCTATGACAGCGACCACCCGCGCGTTGTGGGTGATGTTGGCAAGGCTGGTGTCGCCATCGACTCGGTCGAGGACATGAAGATCCTCTTTGACGGCATTCCGCTGGAAAAGATCAGCGTTTCCATGACGATGAATGGCGCGGTGATCCCGATTCTTGCGAACTTCATCGTGACGGGCGAAGAACAGGGCGTTCCCCGGGCCGAGCTTTCGGGGACGATCCAGAACGACATCCTGAAAGAATTCATGGTGCGGAACACCTATATCTATCCGCCCCAGCCCTCGATGCGGATCATCGCCGACATCATCGAATACACCTCGAAAGAGATGCCCAAGTTCAACTCGATCTCGATCTCCGGCTATCACATGCAGGAGGCGGGCGCGAACCTTGTGCAGGAACTGGCCTTTACCCTTGCCGATGGCCGCGAATATGTGCGCGCCGCCATTGACCGCGGGATGAATGTCGATGAATTCGCCGGGCGGCTGTCGTTCTTTTTTGCCATCGGCATGAATTTCTTCATGGAGGTCGCCAAGCTGCGGGCGGCGCGTCTGCTGTGGCACCGGATCATGAGCGAATTCAACCCGAAGAAACCGGGCAGTCTGATGCTGCGGACCCATTGCCAGACCTCGGGCGTCAGCTTGCAAGAGGCCGACCCCTATAACAACGTCATCCGCACCGCCTATGAGGCGATGGCGGCGGCGCTGGGGGGGACGCAATCGCTGCACACCAATGCGCTGGACGAGGCGATTGCCCTGCCGACCGAATTTTCTGCTCGGATCGCGCGGAATACCCAGTTGATCCTGCAAGAGGAAACCGGGATCACCCATGTCGTCGATCCGCTGGCGGGCAGCTATTATGTCGAGACGCTGACCCATCAGCTTGCCGAAGAGGCCTGGAAGCTGATCGAAGAGGTCGAGGCGATGGGCGGCATGACCAAGGCCGTGGCCACCGGCATGCCCAAGCTGCGGATTGAGGAATCGGCGGCGCGCCGTCAGGCGATGATCGACCGTGGCGAAGA
>CALLZQ010000092.1 GCA_937858255.1 uncultured Tabrizicola sp. | reverse complement strand
CCACCGCCGCGGGTGATGCGCCGCCGCTCGCCGCCCAGCGGGGTGACAAACAGGTAATTCGGGTCTTCCTGCGCCCATTCGATCCCCGCTTTGGTGCCGAATACCCGCAGCCGCAGCGCATTCTCACAACCCGCCGCCACCTGAGAACACCACAGCATCCCCCGCGCCCCGCCTTCAAACCGCAGCATCACATGACCATTGCCATCGACCCCCCGCCCCGCCACGCAACTCTCCAGCCGCAATCCCGAAACATAGCGCGCCAGATTATAGGCATGGGTGCCAATGTCGCCCGTCGATCCCCCCGCACCCGAGCGCGCCGGGTCCGTCCGCCAATCGGCCTGCTTCTGCCCCGTCCCCTCAAGAGGTTCGGCCAGCCAGTCCTGCGGATATTCCACCTGCACCAGCCGGATCTCGCCCAAGTCCCCGGCCTCGACCATCGCCTTGGCCTGCCGCACCATCGGATAACCGGTGTAATTATGGGTGAGGGCAAAGATCACCCCGCTCGCCTCGGCGGCCTTGGCCAGACGCTTGGGTGGCGGTCAGGGGCTTGTCGCAGATCACATGGATGCCGCGCTTCAGGAATTGCATCGCCACCGGCGCGTGCATGTGATTGGGCGTGACAATCGCCACCGCCTCGATCCCGTCGCGCCGCCGCGCCTCACGCGCGGCCATATCGGCAAAGCTGGTATAGGCCCGCGCGACCCCCAGATCCGCGGCCGAGGCCAGCGCCTTGTCCGGGTCCGAGGAAAAACACCCCGCCACCAGTTCGTACTGATCATCCAGCCGCGCCGCGATCCGGTGGACCGCCCCGATAAAGGCATCGCGCCCGCCCCCCACCATCCCCAGCCGGATCCGCGGCGCCCGCGCCACATGTGCTGCCGTAATGGCCATCTCCAGAACTCCCTGCCATTTTCTGTCTCTAAATATCCCGGGGGTCAGCGGTCCTGCCCCGGCAGGACCGCGAAGGGGGCAGCGCCCCCTTCCTTTCTCCCGCTTCAGTCCAGACCCAGCATCCGCCGGTTCGCCGCCCGGTCCGTCCCGGCACCGGCAAAATCGTCAAAGGCCTTTTCCGTCACCCGGATCATATGGGCGCGGACAAATTCCGCCCCCTCTCGCGCGCCATCTTCGGGGTGTTTCAGGCAGCATTCCCACTCGACCACCGCCCAGCCGTCAAACCCGTACTGGGTGAGCTTGGAAAAGATCCCGCCGAAATCCACCTGCCCGTCGCCCAGGCTGCGGAAGCGTCCCGCCCGGTTGACCCAGGACTGGAACCCGCCATAGACACCCTGCCGCCCGGTCGGGTTCAACTCGGCATCCTTGACATGGAACATGCGGATCCGCTCGTGGTAGATGTCGATATGCTCCAGATAATCAAGGTGTTGCAGCACATAATGGCTGGGGTCATACAGCATGTTCGCCCGCGCGTGGCCCTTGACGCGGTCCAGAAACATTTCATAGCTGACCCCGTCATGCAGATCCTCGCCGGGATGGATCTCATAGCAGACATCCACACCACATTCCTCGGCATGGTTCAGGATCGGCAGCCAGCGGCGGGCCAATTCGTCAAAGGCTTCTTCCACCAGCCCCGCCGGGCGTTGCGGCCAAGGATAGACATAGGGCCAGGCGAGCGCGCCGGAAAAGGTTGCATGTGCCGTCAGCCCGAGGTTTCCTGAGGCCGTCAGCGCCTTTTTCACCTGATCCACCGCCCATGCCGCGCGCGCTTTGGGATTACCCCGCACCGAAGGCGCGGCAAAGCCGTCAAAGGCCGCGTCATAGGCCGGATGCACCGCCACCAACTGCCCCTGAAGATGGGTCGAAAGCTCAGTCACGGCAATGCCGTTCGCCGCTGCAACACCCTTGATCTCATCACAGTAATCTTTTGACGCGGCTGCCTTTTCCAGATCGAACAGCCGCCCGTCCCAACTGGGGATCTGCACGCCGACATAGCCGCAGTCAGCGGCCCATTTGGTGATACTGTCCCACGAATTGAACGGCGCGGCATCGCCCGCGAATTGTGCCAGAAACAGCGCCGGTCCCTTGATCGCCTTCATCTTCCTCTCCCTGTCTTGGTCATGGTTGGGGTGGCTCGACCAGCGTCGGCACCTCCAGCCCCTGCATTTTCTGATCGGTCTTCTTCTCGATCGCCGCCACCACGGCGCGGGCCAGAAAATCGCCGGCCTGACCGACATCCTCGGTCACGATCAGCATCTCGCGCCGGAAACGGCGCAGAAAGCGCACGGCCTCTTTCGCCACGATGTCGAGGTTGCGCCCCAGCACCAGCCCGGTCTGTTCCGCTGCCGCCACCGCCGCCATCGCCGAATTGGTCGACCCGCAGACCAGCCCATCCGGCGGGTTCGCCCCCGATAGCCGCGTCAGCAGCGCCCGCTCTACCGCCTGCGCGGGGCTGTCCGAGGTTACATCGGTGGCGATCTCAAAGGGCGTTCCGCTGGCCGCCGCAGCATTGGCAAAGCCTTGGGTCATATGGCGCGAATAGGCATGCAGCCTGGGCGGCGGGATCAGCATCAGCCGCCGCCGCCCACGCGCGGCCAGAGCCTGAACCGAAATGGCGCCGAAACTCTCGTTATCAAAATCGAAATAGGGATGCTCGATCCCCATCTCGGTGCGCCCATGCGTGGCAAAGGGGAAGCCGCGCTCATGCATATAGCGGATGCGTGGATCGTCCGGCCGCGTCTGGTTCAGGATGATCGCATCGGCACTTTCGGTTTCCACCAGATAGCGGATCGGGTCCATCGGATCCTGATCGGGAAAGAACGGTGTCACGATCAGATGGTACGAGGTGCCCCGCAACGCATTGGCGATGGAATAGAGCAGGCGCGAGGTGTGGTTCATCATATCGGCCTCGGTCGAGAGGACGAGGGCGATGACATTGGTTTTGCCTGTGCGCAGTCGCACACCTGCGCGGTTCGGGCGATAGCCCAACCGCTGCGCCGCCTCGCGCACGCGGCGTTTGGTTTCCTCGCCGATATCGGGGGCGTTCTTGAGCGCGCGGCTGACGGTGGCAATCGCATAACCGGTTTCGGCGGCAATGGTCTTGAGCGTCGGGCGCTCATGTTCCGAATCGGCGGGGGGGGCGGGGGGGGGGCGGTCTGTCCTTCTCCCCCCCCCCCAAGACGAAAACACGGGCCGCCCAACCCGCCCCCGCCTTGGGGGGGAGGGGCCCTCCCGTCCCCCAAATGCCGCAGCGCAGAGGGGCGCGTGCTGGTCTCCTTCCGCCCGGATTGGCATGGATTTTTCAGGTTGAGCGCCATCGTCTCTCTCTGCCCAAGGGGCCGGAATTCTGCATCGCGGCACTTGCCACGAACCCCTATTGAACAATTTTGCGGGCAGGTTTCACAAGCGAAAAGATTGCTTGCCAGACCAAACTACAACGTTATAGGAATCTACTATAACGATATAGTAACTGGGAGGAACTGATGAAGACCTTTAAACTCGCCACGGCGCTTGCCGCGTCGGTGGCTCTGCCGTTCATGGCCCATGCAACGGAACTGGAAGTTACCCACTGGTGGACCTCGGGCGGCGAAGCCGCTGCTGTGGCCGAACTGGCCAAGGCGTTCGACGCCTCGGGCGACAAGTGGATCGACGGCGCCATCGCCGGCGGTGGCGGCACGGCCCGCCCGATCATGATCAGCCGCATCACCGGCGGCGATCCGATGGGCGCGACCCAGTTCAACCACGGCCAGCAGGCGCTGGAACTGGTCGAGGCGGGGCTGATGCTGGACCTGACCGATGTGGCCGAGGCGAACAACTGGAAAGAGATCGTCTATCCACCCAGTCTGCTGGATGCCTGCACGGTGGATGGCAAAATCTATTGTGCGCCTGTGAACATTCACTCGCCGGAATGGCTGTGGCTCTCGAACAAGGTCTATGAGGATCTGGGTCTGCCGGTTCCGACCAACTGGAACGAATTCGTGGCGTCGGCCCCGCAGGTCGAGGCGGCGGGCAAGATCCCGCTGGCTTTGGGCAACCAGCCCTGGCAGTCGAACCTTGCCTTTGGCGCCATGCAGATTGCCGTGGCTGGCCTTGACGCGTGGAAGGCCGTGAACGTCGACAAGAACATGGATGTGGCCGCAGGCCCGGAATATGCCAAGGTCTTCGCTGCCGCCGCCGATGCGCGGAAACTGGCCGCCAAATCCACGGTTCAGGACTGGAACCAGGCCACCAACCTCGTCATCACCGATCAGGCCGCCGGCCAGATCATGGGTGACTGGGCGCAGGGTGAATTCCAGGTCGCCGGTGAGGTCGCGGGCAAGGACTACACCTGCCTTCTGGGTCTGGGTCTGAACGAGTACATCTCGACTGGTGGCGACGCTTTCTACTTCCCGAAACTTGAGGATGCCGAGAAGGAAGCCGCGCAGAAGCGTCTGGCCGCGCTCCTCGTCTCGCCCGAGGCGCAGGTGGCCTTCAACCTCAAGAAAGGCTCGCTGCCGATCCGTGGCGACATCGACCTGAACGCCGCCAATGACTGCATGAAGAAGGGTCTGGAAGTGCTGGCGGGCGGCAATATCGTCCCCTCGGGTGACATGAACTGGTCGCCGGACGTGCAAAAGCAGAATGAAGACCTGATGGTCGAATTCTGGAAGTCGGACATGGCGCCGGAAGAGGCCCATGCCAAATGGGTCGAAAACCTGAAGTCGGGTCTGTGATCCGTTTCTGATCATCGGGGGCCGTCCGCCAAAGGCGCGGGCGGCCCCTGCGATCCTCACGACAACAAGGAAGGCGTGCCATGTCGACTGTGGGCAAGCCAAGCAGGCTTTTGCGCAATATCAGCGCCAAGATCGCGGCCCTGCCCATGGTGGCGACGGCACTGGTGATCTTCTTGGGCGGCACACTCTGGACGGTGCTGTACAGCTTTACCAATTCCAAGCTGCTGCCCCGGATGAAGTTCGTCGGCTTCGATCAGTATGAGCGGCTGTGGGAGACAAGTCGCTGGCTGATCTCGATCAAGAACCTGATGATCTATGGCTCGCTGAGCCTCGTCCTGACGATCTCGATCGGGTTTCTGCTGGCGGTGCTGATGGATCAGAAGATCCGCTATGAAGATACGTTCCGCACCATCATGCTGTACCCCTTTGCGCTGTCGTTCATCGTGACGGGGCTGGTCTGGCAATGGATCCTGAACCCGCAATTCGGCATCCAGCATATCATCCGCAGCCTCGGGTTCGAGGATTTCACCTTTGACCCGCTGAACAACCCGGAACTGGTGCTTTATGGCCTGCTGATCGCCGGGCTGTGGCAGGGGACGGGTTTCGTGATGTGCATCATGCTGGCCGGTTTGCGCGGCATTGATGAGGATATCTGGAAGGCCGCCCGGGTGGACGGCATCCCGACCTGGAAGACCTATCTCTTTGTCGTCGTGCCGATGATGCGCCCGGTGTTCATCACCACGCTGGTCATCGTCGCAAGCGGGATCATCAAGCTCTATGACCTCGTCGTCGCCCAGACCTCGGGCGGGCCGGGCAACGCGAGCCAGGTGCCCGCCATGTATGTCTATGATTACATGTTCCAGGCGCAGAACCTCGGGCAGGGCTTTGCCGCCTCGTCGATGATGCTGCTGTCGGTGCTGATCGTGCTGATCCCCTGGGCCTATCTGGAATTCGGAGGGAAAAAGCGTGTCTGCCCTGACCGCCTCTGCCATGTCGGGCCCGCGCGGGCCGAAACCGCGCCGCACCCTCTCGGGCCGCAACATCATGATCTATGGCACGCTAATTGTCGTGTGCCTGTACTATATCCTGCCGCTTTGGGTGATGGTGATGACCTCACTCAAGGGGATGCCCGAGGTGCGGGTCGGCAATATCTTTGCCCCGCCGGTCGAGATCACCTTTGAGCCCTGGGTCAAGGCCTGGGCCGAGGCCTGCACGGGGCTGAACTGCGATGGCCTGAGCCGGGGTTTCTGGAATTCGGTCACGATCCTGATCCCCTCGGTGGTGCTGTCCATCGCGGTGGCCTCGGTCAATGGCTATGCGCTGATCAACTGGAAGTTCCGGGGCTCCGAGGTCTTCTTCACCATCCTGATCTTTGGCAGCTTTATCCCCTATCAGATCATGCTTTACCCGATCGTGATCATCCTGCGGGAAATGGGGCTTTACGGCACGCTCTGGGGGCTGGTGCTGGTCCATACCATCTTTGGCATGCCGATCCTGACGCTGCTCTTTCGCAACTACTTCAGTTCCATCCCGGAAGAGTTGTTCAAGGCCGCCCGTGTCGATGGGGCAGGGTTCTGGGGCATCTATTTCCGCATCATGCTGCCGATGAGCCTGCCGATCTTCGTGGTGGCCATCATCCTGCAAGTCACGGGGATCTGGAACGATTTCCTGTTCGGTGTGGTCTATACCAAGCCCGAGCTCTACCCGATGACCGTGCAGCTCAACAATATCGTCAATTCCGTCCAGGGCGTGAAGGAATACAACGTCAACATGGCCGCAACCCTGCTGACGGGGCTGGTGCCGCTGATCGTCTACTTCCTCTCTGGCAAACTCTTCGTCCGCGGCATTGCCGCAGGCGCCGTGAAAGGCTGACTTCGCCATGTCGCATTCCATTCAAGTCAAGGATCTGACCCTGAATTTCGGGGCGGTCTCGGTGCTTAAAAAGCTGAACCTCGATGTGGCCGAGGGGGAGTTCATCGTGCTGCTGGGCCCCTCGGGCTGCGGCAAGTCCACCCTCTTGAACTGTCTGGCGGGGCTGTTGGAGATTTCCGACGGCCAAATCTGGATCAAGGGCCGCAATGTCACCTGGGCCGAGCCGAGCGAGCGCGGGATCGGCATGGTGTTCCAGTCCTATGCGCTGTACCCGCAGATGAGTGTGCGCGGGAACCTCTCGTTCGGGCTGAAGAACGCCCGGATGCCGCAGGCTGA
>CALLZQ010000091.1 GCA_937858255.1 uncultured Tabrizicola sp. | reverse complement strand
TTCCCGGCTGGTGTCTGGGGGGGGGGGGGGGGCGATGGGGCTTTTCCCAAAGAGGTTTTTGAAGGGGGTGTGCGGCGGGTCTGGTGTGGGGTGCGCGATGGCGACCGCCTCTTGGCAGGCACCAAGCCCGCCGCGCTTTATGAAAGCCGGGATGAGGGCGCGACATGGGCCAAGCTGCCGGCGCTGAATGAACTGCCGGGGGCGGAAAGCTGGATGCCCGGCGCGGCGGGGCTGACGCTTCACACCATCCTGACCGATGGCAAGGGTGGGATCTGGGTCGGCATTTCCGCCGCCGGCGTCTTTCACAGTGCCGATGGCGGGGCGAGCTGGCGGTCGATGAACCGGCGCGGCAACCGGCCCGGCCCGGCGGGCGATCTGCCGCGCGACTTTGGCGACGGGGTGGAAATCCGCGCCGAGGACGAGATCTTTTCCTGTGTCCACAATATGTCCTTTGGCGCGGCGCCGGGCCTTATCTACATGCAGAACCATCAGGGCGTTTACCGCAGCCGCGATGGCGGCGAGATCTGGGAAGAGATCACCGAGGGCCTGCCCTCGACCTTTGGTTTTCCCATCGGCGCCCACCCGCGTGAGGCGGGCACGATCTGGACCTTTCCGCTCAACGGCGACAGCAAGGGCCGTTTCCCCGAAGGCGCGGCGGCGGCGGTCTGGCGGTCGCGCGATGGTGGCGAGGGCTGGGAGGCGATGCGCAACGGCCTGCCGCAGGAATCCTGCTTTTTCACCGTCTTGCGTCAGGCAATGTCGGTGGATCGGGCCAGCCCGGCGGGGGTCTATTTCGGCACCAATTCCGGCAGCGTTTTTGCCAGCATTGATGAGGGCGAGACCTGGGTTGAGGCGGCACGGCATCTGCCGACCGTTCTGGGGGTCGAGGTGGTCCAATGAAAAATCCCGGGCCTTGGCCCGGGATTTCATATCTGTCGTTTTCAGGTGGCCTCAGCCGTCGAAATTCACTTCCTCGATCAGCTTCAGCGCCGCCGGGCGCAGTTCGGCAATGCGGGTCAGCGGGATTGAATCGGCGGTGAAATCGCCCCAGCTTGCCACCAGTTCCGAGCGCGCGACGCCCGGCTTGACCGGGAATTCATGGTTGGTTTCGGCATAGATGCGCTGCGCCTCATCCGAGGACAACCATTCCATGAATTTCAGCGCCTCGTCCTTGTTGGGTGCGGCCTTGGTCATCGCCACGCCCGAGACGTTCAGATGGGCGCCATCGCCCTCGAACACCGGAAAGACGATGCGCACGGTTTCCGCCGCCGGGCGCTGTTCGGGGTCATCCATCATCTGACCGATATAATAGGTGTTGCCGATGCCGATGTCGCATTGACCGGCGGCAATCGCCTTGACCTGATCGCGGTCGCCGCCCTCGGGCTTGCGGGCCAGATTGGCCTTGACGCCTTCGAGCCAGGTCTTTGCCGCCTCTTCACCGTGATGGGCAATGACCGCCGAGACCAGCGCCACGTTGTAATCGTTCAGCCCCGAGCGGATGCAAATCCGCCCCTTCCACTTGTCGCTGGCAAGATCCTCGTAAGTGGTCACTTCGCCCTCGGCCACCCGGTCCTTGCTGGCAGAGACGATACGGGCGCGGGCGGTCAGGCCGAACCATTGGTTGCCGGAATCGCGCAGGGCCTGAGGGATATTGGCGGCCAGCACATCGGATTCGACCGGCTGGGTCACACCGGCCTCGACGATCTGCGTCAGCCGAGCAATATCGACCGTCAGCACCAGATCGGCGGCGATGAGCGTGCCCCCCCCCCCCCCACCCCCCGGCCCGCCCCCCTCCCCACAAGCCCCC
>CALLZQ010000090.1 GCA_937858255.1 uncultured Tabrizicola sp. | reverse complement strand
GCAACCGCAACTCGCCGCCCTCGATCCCGGCAAAGCGGAAATCCCTGACTGGTTCGGCCGCAGCGACGGGCAGCGCCAGACCGGCAATGAAGGCTAGTGCCCCGGCAGCCCGGCAAAGCTGTGGAAGGAAAAGAGACATCGTAACCGCACCGATCACGCCCGCCTTAAACATGCCCGCCTCCTGTCGTTGCTGGTTCCAAGCTAGGGCACGCCCGGACAAGGGCAATGTTCGCGGCAGCGTGTCTGGGCTTTTCGGCCATTTCATGCCATATTGGCGGGCCAGAACAGCCCGGGGTTACCCGGCCAGGTGCAAGAATACGGGCAGAGACTTGAAAAGAAACGCAAAGGAAGATTTCGACAGCGGAGAAGTGCTGTGCCGTGATCAGGTCGGCGCCCTGTGCTGGCGGCAAAATCGGGGTGTGATCGAAGTGTTGTTGGTCACCAGCCGCGATACCGGCCGCTGGGTGATCCCGAAGGGCTGGCCGATGCCGGGCCGCAGCGCGCCCGAGGCCGCCGCCCGCGAAGCCTGGGAAGAGGCCGGCGTTCTGGGGGAGATCTCCGAAGCGTCTCTGGGCCATTATTCCTATGCCAAACGCCGCCTGCCCAAGAGGCCGCTGCCCTGTGCCGTCACCGTCTTTCCGCTGCGCGTCGAGGGCCTTGCCAACCGCTTTCCTGAACGCAAGGAACGCCAGCGCAAATGGTTTGCCGCCCGCAAGGCGGCCCGCAAGGTCGATGAGCCGGAACTGCGCGCGATCTTCCTGCAAGTCGATCAGCATCCAGCGCTCTTGGTCGAAGAAGCGGGCACTCTGGACCAGCATTGACATCTGGGGCAGAATGCATAGCTCAATGCCTCGGGCGGTTCGATAGGATCGCTCGCCCCAACCCGGCAAGCCGATGATCCGTTATGCCCTGAAATGCGCCGAGGCGCATGAATTCGAAAGCTGGTTCCAGTCCGCCGCCGCCTATGAGGCGCTGCGCGGCGCAGGTCATGTCAATTGCCCTGTTTGCGGCGATAGTTCGGTGGAAAAGCTGCTGATGGCGCCCGCCGTGCGCCCCGCGCGCAGGCCCGCGACCGCGCCGCACCCTGCCGGCGCGCCCCCCCCGGACGGGGCCGCAAACCCCTCGCTCGCCCTGCCGCAAAACGCCTTTGAAGAGGCGATGACCAAATTGCGCGCCGAGGTCGAGGCAAAGTCGGATTATGTCGGCGAGCGTTTCGTCGCCGAGGCGCGAAAGATGCATTCGGGTGAGGCGCCCGAGCGGTCAATCTATGGCGAGGCCCGCCCCGAAGAGGCGCGCAAGCTGGTCGAAGAGGGCATTCCCATCGCCCCCCTGCCCTTCCTGCCGCGCCGCAAGGCGAACTGACCGCGCCCCGATTTATTTCCCGAATTTGCCCCGCAGCGCATCGGCAAAGTCGTTGCTGCCGCCGCCAGCCTCGCGGGGGGCGGCGCTCATCTTGGCCTGCGGCGCGCGGCCCGGCTTGCCGCCCGGACCGCCCGGCCCGCGGGGGGATTGCGCGGCACGCTCGCGCGCGCCTTCGCGCGCCTCGGCGCTGTCTTTCTTCATCGTCAGGCCGATGCGTTTGCGCGGCACATCCACCTCGGCATCCAGCACCTGCACCACATCGCCGGCCTTGACCACCTCATGCGGGTCGCGCACGAAACGGTCTGCCAACTGGCTGACATGCACCAGCCCGTCCTGATGGACGCCGATATCGACGAAGGCGCCAAAGGCCGCGACGTTGGTCACCGTCCCCTCTAGCATCATCCCGGGTTTCAGATCGGTGATCTGATCCACGCCCTCGGCAAAGGTGGCGGTCTTGAAGCTGGGGCGCGGGTCGCGGCCCGGCTTTTCCAGTTCCGCCAGAATGTCGCGCACCGTCGGCAGGCCGAACCGCGCATCGATGAACTGACGCGGGTCCAGCCGTTGCAACGTGGCGGCATCACCCATCACCTGCCGGATGTCACGCCCGCAGGCCGCGACGATCTTGCGCGCCAGATCATAGGCCTCGGGGTGGACGGAACTGGCGTCCAGCGGTTCCTTGCCATCGGCGATGCGCAAAAAGCCCGCCGCCTGCTCAAAAGCCTTCGGCCCCAGCCGCGCGACCTTGAGCAAGTCACGCCGGCTGGCAAAGGGGCCATTGGCATCACGATGCGCGACAATCGCCTCGGCCAGACTGGCGCCAAGGCCCGAGACCCGTGCCAAGAGCGGGCCCGAGGCCGTATTCAGATCGACCCCGACTGCGTTCACCGCATCCTCGACCACGGCATCGAGCTGCCGGGCCAGCCGGGTCTGATCGACATCATGCTGATACTGGCCGACGCCGATGGACTTCGGCTCGATCTTGACCAGTTCGGCAAGCGGGTCTTGCAGGCGCCGGGCAATCGACACCGCGCCGCGCAGCGAGACATCCAGATCGGGAAATTCCCGCGCGGCGAGTTCCGAGGCGGAATAGACCGAGGCCCCGGCCTCTGACACGATCACCTTGAGCGGGCGATTGGCGCCGGCCGGCAAATGGCCCAGCAGATCGGCCACCAGCTTTTCCGTCTCTCGGCTGGCAGTGCCATTGCCGATGGCGATCAGCTTGACCCCATGGTTGCCGATCAGCCGCGCCAGCGTGACCTGCGCGCCGCGCAGATCGTTCTTGGGCTGGAAGGGATAGACGGTATCGGTCGCCAGCACCTTGCCGGTCGCATCGACCACCGCCACCTTGACGCCGGTACGGATCCCGGGGTCAAGGCCCATGGTCGCCTTGCCCCCCGCCGGCGCGGCCAGAAGCAGGTCACGCAGGTTGCGGGCAAAAACGCGGATCGCCTCGGCCTCGGCCCGCTCGCGCAAATCCGCCATCAGATCGAGGGTCAGCGTGCTGCGCAGTTTGACCCGCCAGGCCCAGGCCGCCGCCTCGCGCAGCCAT
>CALLZQ010000089.1 GCA_937858255.1 uncultured Tabrizicola sp. | reverse complement strand
CATCATCAACTCGGCGGCCAAGACGCTTTATATGTCGGGTGGCCAGATGGGCAGCCCCATCGTCTTCCGCGGCCCGAATGGCGCGGCGGCGCGCGTGGCGGCCCAGCACAGCCAGGATTACGCGGCCTGGTATGCGGCGATCCCGGGCCTCAAAGTCGCGATGCCCTATTCGGCGGCTGACGCCAAGGGCCTGCTGAAATCGGCGATCCGTGATCCGAACCCGGTGATTTTCCTCGAAAACGAGATCCTTTACGGGCGCAGCTTTGAGGTGCCGGTGCAAGAGGATTTCACCATCCCCTTCGGCAAAGCCTCGATCATGCGCGCGGGCAGCGATGTGACACTGGTCAGCTTTGGCATTGGCGTGGCTCATGCCCTCGCCTCGGCCGAAGAACTGGCCAAGGAAGGCATCAGTGCCGAGGTGATCAACCTGCGGACCCTGCGGCCCATCGACTATGACACGGTGCTGGCCTCGGTCCAAAAGACCAACCGCTGTGTCACCGTCGAAGAGGGCTTCCCCGTCGGCTCGATCGGCGATCACCTTGCCTCGACGATCATGCAGCGCGCCTTCGACTATCTGGACGCGCCAGTGATCACCTGCACGGGCAAGGATGTGCCGATGCCCTATGCGGCGAACCTTGAGAAATTCGCGCTGATCACGCCGGCGGAAATCACCGCCGCCGTGAAATCCGTCTGCTATCGTTAAGGGAGGGCACCATGGCAACCGAAATTCTGATGCCGGCCCTGTCTCCGACGATGGAAGAGGGCACCTTGGCGAAATGGCTGGTCAAGGAGGGGGATGAGGTCAAATCAGGCCAAATCCTCGCCGAGATCGAGACCGACAAGGCGACGATGGAGTTCGAGGCGGTGGATGAGGGCATCGTCGGCAAGATCCTGATCGCGGCGGGCACTGCCGGGGTCAAGGTCAACACGCCGATTGCGGTCCTGGTCGAAGAGGGGGAAGAGGTCGGCGCCGCGCCGGCGGCCAAGCCTGCGGCAGCAGCGGCAGCCCCTGCCCCGGCGGCAGCGCCGGCAGCGGCTGCGGCGCCTGCCCCGGCAGCCTCACCTGCCGCGGCGACGGGGGCGCGGGTCTTTGCCTCGCCCCTCGCCCGGCGGATCGCCAAGGACAAGGGGATCGACCTTGCCCGCGTCACAGGGTCGGGTCCGCACGGCCGGATCGTCCGCGCCGATGTCGAGGGGCTGTCGGCCAGCCCGGCACCCGCGCCTGTCGCGGCGGCCCCCGCAGCGGCTGCCCCGGCGGCGGCGCCAGCCAAACCGGCAATGGCCAGCGGGCCTTCGTCGGATACGGTGATGAAGATGTATGCCGACCGCGCCTATACCGAAGTGCCGCTGGACGGGATGCGTCGCACCATCGCCGCCCGCCTGACCGAGGCCAAACAGACCATCCCGCATTTCTACCTGCGCCGTGAGGTAAAGCTGGATGCGCTGATGGCCTTCCGTGGCCAGTTGAACAAGACGCTCGAAGGGCGCGGGGTCAAACTCTCGGTCAATGACTTCATCATCAAGGCCTGCGCCAATGCGCTGCAACAGGTTCCCGATTGCAATGCCGTCTGGGCGGGCGACCGGATCCTGAAGCTGAAGCCTTCGGATGTGGCGGTAGCCGTGGCGATTGGCGGGGGGGCGTTCGCGCGGGGGCTGGGGGGGGCCCCTCAGGAATAGCGCTCTGGCCTGTCCGCCGGGGTGAAAGGGGTGGGAACCCCCGGCCAGAGCAAGGAGCTGGCCCCGCATGAGTATCAGGGCGGCAGCTTTGCGATCTCGAACCTCGGGATGTTCGGCATCGAGAATTTCGATGCGGTCATCAACCCACCGCATGGCTCGATCCTCGCGGTTGGCGCCGGGGTAAAAAAGCCGGTGGTGCAGGCCGATGGCAGCCTTGGGGTCGCAACAGTGATGTCGATGACCCTCTCGGTCGATCACCGGGTGATCGACGGGGCACTCGGCGCGCAATTCCTGCAAGCCGTTGTGGATGCGCTGGAAAATCCGATGGCCATGCTGGCCTGAACCCGGGCCAATGAAATGCGAAAGGCCCCGGGTCATCCCCGGGGCCTTTTGTTTTCGTTCAAGGGGTTAGTCGCAGTCGACGCAGCCAGTCAGGTTATGGTCCATTGAGACGGCCGGCTGCGAGCAGCCCGCCTCACCCACCACCTTGGCCGGCACGCCGGCCACGGTCGAGCAGGCCGGAACGTCCTTG
>CALLZQ010000088.1 GCA_937858255.1 uncultured Tabrizicola sp. | reverse complement strand
CGTCGTCGCGGTCATAGCGCATCTTCGCGGGGCGCCCGGTCCGCGAGGCCACCACCGCGCAGGCAATCGCCAAGGCGTTGCCCTCACTTTCCTTGCCGCCAAAGCCGCCGCCCATCCGCCGCACCTCGACCCGCACGGCGCTCATCGGCAGATGCAGGGCATGGGCCACCTTGTGCTGGATCTCGGTCGGGTGCTGGGTCGAGGAATGGATCAGCAGATCCCCACCCTCCAGCGGCAGGGCCGCCGCAACCTGCCCCTCAAGGTAAAAGTGCTCTTGCCCGCCGACCTCGAACTGACCCTCGATCACCTGTGGCGCCCGCGCCAAGGCCCGCGCCGCATCGCCCTTTGCCCAGATCACCGGACCCTGTTCAAAGCGGCTGTTCGCCGCCAAGGCCTCATCGACGGTCAGCAGCGCCGGCAACTCCCGATAGGCGATCTTTGCCAGCCGAGCGGCCTTGCGCGCGGCCAGATGGCTCTCGGCGGCCACCAGAAACACCGGCATCCCGAGGTAATGCACCTTGTTCACCGCCAACAGCGGCTCATCATGGGCCGAGGGGCTGCAATCGGGCATCTGGTCGAAATCCGCCGCCGACCAGACGCCCACCACACCGGGGGCCGCCCGCACCGCCGAGAGATCCATGCTGTCAATCTCGCCATGCGCGATGGTGGACAGGCCAAAGGCCAGATGCAGCGTGTTCGCGGGCAGCGGGATGTCATCGACATAGCGCGCCTGGCCCGTCACATGCAGCGGGGCCGCATCATGCGGCAGGGGTCTGCCCATACTCATGTCCCGACCTCCAGTACGGAAACCGGCTGGCCCGCAAGGTCGTGGAAATAGCGCATCAGCATGTTCTGCGCGGTCTGCATACGATAGGCGCTGCTGGCGCGCATGTCGGTCAGGGGGGTGAAATCCTCGGCCATCGCGGCCATTGCCTGCGCCACGACCGCCTCGGTCCAGGGCTGGTCGATCAGCGCGGCTTCGGCGGCGGCCGCGCGTTTCGGGATACCCGCCATGCCGCCAAAGGCGATGCGGGCCGCTTGGACCCTGCCATCCGCGACTGTCACGTTAAAAGCGCCGCAAACAGCCGAAATATCCTGATCGAAGCGTTTCGAGAGTTTGTAGATCCGCAGGGCCGGGGCGCGGGTGGGGATCGTGACCGCCTCGACGAACTCGCCGGGCTGGCGGTCCTGCTTGCGGTAATCGAGGAAAAACGCCTCCAGCGGCATCTCACGGCGGGCGGCTCCCCCGGAAAGAAGAAGGGACGGCACCAGGGCGGTTTAATGCGAGGGCAGATC
>CALLZQ010000087.1 GCA_937858255.1 uncultured Tabrizicola sp. | reverse complement strand
GTATTCGACGCCTCCGGGTCGATGTGGAACCGGCTCGAAGGCGATCTGAGCCGGATGGAAGTGGCACGCGATGTCATGGGAAACTACTTCGTGGACCGCGATCCCGACGCGCCCTATGCCATCGTCGCCTATGGTCACAACCGGCGCGGCGATTGCCGTGATATCGGGGTGGTCACGCCGATGGGCCGCCATATCGGCGCGGGCCAAGCCAATCGGCTGGCAAGTCTCATCCCCCAGGGCATGACGCCGCTCACCGATGCGCTGCGGGTGGCGCGTGACCAGATCCCCGACACCGCCGAGGCCGCCGATATCGTGCTGATTACCGACGGGCTGGAGACCTGCGGCGGCGATCCCTGCGCGCTGGCCACCCAATTCGCAAGCGAGGGCATCGCTCTGCGCGCGCATGTCGTGGGGTTCGGCATGGCGCCGGGTGAGGTTGGCGCTGTCCTGCCTGCCCGAACGAACATGCGGATTGTTGCTTGAAGCCGCGACAGGGGCTGAACTTGCCGCCGCCCTTGCGCAGGTAGCGCCCGCCGACCCCGTCGCGGTCACTGTGGAGATGTCGCTTTTCGCCACCTCTGCGGAGACAGGGGCGCAACTGGGCGCGGCTGACTGGCAGATCACCGGTTCCGATGGCGCGCTCGTCGCCCAGGCGGAGAGGCGCGATCCCTTCGATATTGCCCTGCCGCCGGGCGAATACGCTGTGGCCGCCACCGCACCGGGCCATGCAGGCGAAATGGTCTTGACCGTGATGCCCGACATCGTCCAGCGCGTGGCCGTACCCTTGACCGAGGATCGCCCCGAGGCATCGCTCGATGCGCCCGAAACCGCCCCGGCTGGCGGTGCGCTCGAAATCGGCTGGTCCGGCCCAGATGCGGAAGGCGACCGGATCACACTGGCCAGCCCCGGTGCAGCGGCGGGAGAGACATTCTCGGTGACGCTGACCCGGAACGGCAACCCCGCGACGCTGCGCCTCCCCGACGAGACCGGCCTGTTCGAGCTGCGCTACGAGCAAAATGCGCCACAGCGCATCCTCGCCACGCGCCCGATCACCCTGACCGCTACCGAGGCCCCCACCCGAGCCCAGCCTCGCGCCCCCGGGCCCCGCGCGGCCCGGCACCGGGTCGGGGGCCGCCGGGGCGGGCCCCGCCGGCCCGAAGGACGAGATCGTGCTTGCCCAGCTTGGTTCGCCCGACGATGCGCGCATCACCGCAACCCAGACGCGATGGGGATCTCCTGCAAAGCTCAAGGCGCCCGACGCCGCCGGCACCTATGAACTGCGCTACCGGGTCGGCGCCTCGGGCCGCATCATCGCACGCGCGCCCGTCACCGTAGGAGCAACCGAATGATCCGCGCCGCATTTTC
>CALLZQ010000086.1 GCA_937858255.1 uncultured Tabrizicola sp. | reverse complement strand
TGGCGACGATCCCGGCCTGATAGCCCTGTTCCTCCAGCCAGCGGCGAAAAGGGGCGGTGTAACCATGGGTGACAAAGACCCGGCCTGCCCCCGTCGCAGCAATCGCCGCGTTCAGCCCCGGCCAGTCGGCATGGTCCGAGACGACAAAGCCGCGCCCGTGCCCGCGCCGGCGACGAATGCCGCGCAGGGCCATCCAGCCGCTCGCAAAAGCCTCTTCCGCCGGGCCGAACCGCCGCGCCCAAGGCGTGCCGAGCGCCGAGGGCGGCGCGATGATCAAGGCGCCGGGATGGGTCTTGGCGCTGATCCCGGCGACCACCCGTTCTGTCGGGGGTATGGCATAGCCCTGATCCCGCAGCACCGCATTCGTCGCCTCGACCGCGCCATGGGTCAGCACCGGCCCGCTTTCGCGTCCGGCCAGCATGACCCGCAGCCGCTGCGCCTTGCCCAGACCATAGGCGGCGACGATCGAGCATTTGCCAGCGGCCCGGTTTTCCGCCCACCAGCGGGCGATTTCCTCGGCCACCTCTTCTTGCGGGCGCCAGCGGAACAGCGGCAGACCAAAGGTGCATTCGCTGATGAAAGTATCGCAGGCGACCGGCGCAAAGGCCTCGGACAGACCGTCGGGCACCACCTTGTAATCGCCCGAGACCACCCAGACCTCACCCCGTCGCGCCACACGGATCTGGGCCGAGCCGGGCACATGGCCGGCGGGGTGAAAGCTGACTGTGACCGCGCCGATGGCGATTTCTTCGCCAAAGCCGATGCCCTGGGCAGTGATCTCGCCTAACCGGTGGCGCATCACCGGCAGCGCCTGATGCGTCGCCAGATACTGCCCATGGCCGAACCTCGCGTGATCGGAATGGCCATGCGTAATCAGCGCCCGCGGCACCGGGCGCCATGGGTCGATGTGGAAATCGCCCTCGGGGCAGTAGATCCCCCTGTCGGTAAAGGTCAGTAGTTCTGTCGCCATACCGACAAGATAGCGCAGCGCGTCGCGCGGGAAAGCCCCGGCGCCTTTGCGGGGCCGCAGGGGCGTGCTGCCCAAAAAAACGGCGTCACGATGTGTCGCAGGCAGGCTTCGTCGGGATTTGACCTTTCGCCCGGCCCCTAGGGCTGGTTAACTGGTGATCAGGACGGCCAAGGGGGGCGGCATGACCACCTATTTCAATGAGATGTTTGATCAGGGCAAGGTACGCATGCCCTATGCGCGGCTTGAGGACTGGATGCAGGCGATGCCCGCCGAATTGCGCCAGATGAAACAGGCCGAGGCCGAGACGTTGTTTCGCCTCATCGGCATCCCCTTTGCCGTCTATGGCGAGGGGGGCGCCCCCGACCGCCTGATCCCCTTTGACATGTTTCCCCGGGTGTTTTCTGCCGGCGAATGGGGCCGGCTGGAGCGGGGGATCAAACAGCGGGCGCGGGCGCTGAATGCCTTTCTGGTCGATGTCTATGGGCGCGGTGAGATTGTGCGGGCCGGCCGCATCCCCGGTCGTCTGGTCTATCAGAATGAGGCCTATGAAAAGGCCGTGGCGGGTTTCGTCCCGCCCAAAGGGGTCTATTCGCATATCGTCGGGATCGACCTTGTGCGGACCGGGCCGGACGAATTCTTTGTGCTGGAGGATAACTGCCGCCCCCCTTCGGGCGTTTCTTACATGCTGGAAA
>CALLZQ010000085.1 GCA_937858255.1 uncultured Tabrizicola sp. | reverse complement strand
AGATCCCATTCCCGCCAGGGCGCGATCACCCGGATCGAGGGGTCGAGCGCATAGGCCGACAATTCGAACCGCACCTGGTCATTGCCCTTGCCGGTGGCGCCATGGGCCACCGCATCGGCGCCGTGACGATGGGCGATCTCGACCAGATGCTTGGAGATCAGCGGCCGCGCAATCGAGGTGCCCAGCAGATACAACCCCTCATAGACCGCATTGGCGCGGAACATCGGGAAGACGAAGTCGCGCACGAATTCCTCGCGCACATCGACGATATGGATGTTCTCGGGCTTGATCCCCAGCAACTCGGCCTTGGCGCGGGCCGGCTCCAGCTCTTCGCCCTGACCGAGGTCGGCGGTAAAGGTGATCACCTCGCAGCCATATTCGGTTTGCAGCCATTTCAGGATGATCGAGGTATCGAGGCCGCCGGAATAGGCGAGGACGACTTTCTTCGGGTTCGACATGTGGCACGCTCCCTTGCGGATTTCGCGCGGAAATACGGGGAAAACGCGGCAAGGGCAAGAAACAGGACGTATCCGATACAATTCGACGCGCGCCTTGCCAAAGCGGGTACTTTCGCCCATGGCTTTGCACATGAGCGACTTTATCACCGATGCCCGTACCGCCACCCTTGCGCTGCGCGACCTGTTTGAGGCGACGCCGCTGCAACGCAACGATCATCTGTCGCAGAAATATGATGCCGAGATCTGGTTAAAGCGCGAGGATCTCTCGCCCGTGCGCAGTTACAAGCTGCGTGGCGCCTTTACCGCGATGCGCAAACATCGTGAGGCGCATCCGGGCCAGTCGCAATTCGTCTGCGCCAGTGCGGGCAATCATGCGCAGGGTGTGGCCTTTGCCTGCCGGCATTTCGGGGTGCGCGGGACGATCTTTATGCCGGTTACGACGCCGCAGCAAAAGATTGACAAGACGCGGATCTTTGGGGCCGGGCAGGTCGAAATCGTTCTGACCGGCGACTATTTCGATCAGACTCTGGCGGCGGCCAAGGCGTTTTGCGCCGAACAGGGGGCGCATTTCCTGTCACCCTTTGACGATGCGGATGTGATTCTGGGCCAATCCTCGGTTGCGGTTGAGATGATTGATCAGCTTGGCCGCTCTCCCGATATGGTGATCTTGCCGGTGGGCGGTGGGGGGCTGGCCTCGGGC
>CALLZQ010000084.1 GCA_937858255.1 uncultured Tabrizicola sp. | reverse complement strand
GGCGGGCGCTGACCCTATTTTTGGGGGGCGGGCCCGGCCCATTTGGGGCCGGGGGTGCTCACCCTCCCCGACCCCGCCGCCTCCGCCGTGCCGGCCATGGTCTGGCGCTTCATCCGGTCAAAGCGGGGCAATGCCGCCGTGATCCCGATCCTCGACGAATGGCTGCACGCGGCCATTACCGTGCTGTCACAGCGCCACCCCACTGGCCCGCTGATCCGCGATGGCCATAACAAGCCCATGACGCTGCGCCGCTTTGGCACGCGCTTCGCCGCGATCCGCGACCGCGCGGCCCACCTCTGCCCCTCTGTCGCCACGCTGGAATGGCGCGCCATCCGCCGCACAGTCGGCGTGCGCGCCCGCGCCCTTGGCCTCGGCCGTGACGATGTCGGCGATCTGCTGGGCAACACCCTGGCCCACAGCGCCGAACTCAGCGCGGCCTACCCCCCCGCCACCACGGCGACCACCCTCCGCGTCGTCGCCGCCATCACTGAACCGGAAAGGAAAAAGGCATGAACAGGACAACAGTGATTTACGGGCCGCCCGGGTCCGGGAAAACCCGCAATGCAAAGCGGCTGGCCACACATTATGGCTGCACCAAAATCATTGATGGATGGGAAGAAGGTGATCCGATGGTGCGCGATGCACTCCACCTGACCATACCGCGACCTATCCCGCTCTCTATGTCATGCAGGGTTATCCCGATCGATCAGGCCCTGCGCGAAATGGGCGATCCTGTTGCGCACAAGGTCAGCGAATGACCTACGCCTATCAAATCCACCGCCCCGGCCGGGCACCGCGCAGAAGGACCAAGGCGCCGCTGCCAGACCGCTGGCGCAATATGGTGCGTCGCTGCGACAGCAGGACGCAGGTGATCGTCGGCCTGCCGGCCGGCATGGAAGACCCCGAATTCCGCGACCGGGCCGAGGCCGAGGCATGGCTGGCCGCCCGCCTGCCCGATCTGGAAAAGGCACTGCACCGCAAGATGCGCCCCTGCCTGTGCTGCGGCACCACCATGCTATCCGAGGGCCGGCACAACCGCCTCTGCGACCAATGCCGCGCCGGCGACCCGCCAGCGGACAGTTATTGAACCCCGTGCCGGGCGGGCATCCCGGCACCTCCCTGTTGACCTGCCCCGGCCCCGCGCCGGGGCTTTTTTCATGGCGTCTAACAACGGTCTAACAAACCGTCCGTCACGGACAGCGTCGGACATCGGACAGGCCGGAAAAAGAAAAAGGCCCCGAAGGGCCAATTTATTCAAAGATTGTCGTAGGTTCTAATGGTACCGACTCCCCGGCTCGAACGGGGGACCCCCAGATCCACAATCTGGTGCTCTAACCAACTGAGCTAAGTCGGCACTCGGCGGTCGTTTAGCCCCCCTCGGCGGCGATTGCAAGCGCCCTTTGGGCAGAAATGACGCTTGGCCGCATCCGCCCCTCTGGCGCCCGGCTTGCACCGGGCAGCAAAGGGCGCTAGGGCAGGGAAAACGCCGGGAAAGGGCTTTGCCATGGGTATCGACAAGGAAAGCGATATCGCTGCCAAC
>CALLZQ010000083.1 GCA_937858255.1 uncultured Tabrizicola sp. | reverse complement strand
AGGTGTCGGTCATCTCTCTCATTTCCGTTCAGGCGGCGCTGGTCTGGCGCTGGGTGGCCAGGGTCATGATCTCTTCCTGGGTGGCGGTCTTGCCGTCGAGTTCGCCGGTGATCCGGCCCTCGCACATCACCACGATGCGATGCGACAGGCGCAGCACCTCGGGCAGTTCCGAGGAAATCACGATGATCGCCTTGCCTTGGGCGGCGAGGCCTTCGAGCAGACGGTAGATTTCGGCCTTGGCGCCGATGTCGATGCCGCGGGTGGGCTCGTCAAAGATCAGGATGTCGCAATCGCGCAAGAGCCATTTGGCGATGACCACCTTTTGCTGGTTTCCGCCCGAAAGGAGACGGGTTTCCTGCTCGACCGAGGGGGTTTTGACCTTGAGCCGGGCCACATAATCGCGGGCCACCGCGCGCAGATCGCCATCGCGCATGAAGCCGGCCCAGGTGGTGAACCGCCGCCATGAGGCCATGGTCACGTTGTCGCGTACCGACATGCCGGTAACGAGGCCAAAGTGCTTGCGATCCTCGGACAGATAGGCAAGGCCGCGCCGCACGGCCTCGGCCGGGCTGGTGATGCGGCAGTGC
This sequence comes from uncultured Tabrizicola sp., assembly GCA_937858255.1. Taxonomy (GTDB): domain Bacteria; phylum Pseudomonadota; class Alphaproteobacteria; order Rhodobacterales; family Rhodobacteraceae; genus Pseudotabrizicola. Next base: position 3,617 of record CALLZQ010000083.1, on the reverse strand, counting down.
TGGCCGTGAACGGCGATCTCGCCGCTGTCCAGCCGATCGGCGCCAAAGATCGCGCGGGCCACTTCGGTCCGTCCGGCCCCCATCAGCCCGGCAAAGCCAAGGATCTCGCCCCGCCGCAGGGCAAAGCTGACATCGCGCACCTGCCGGCCCCGGTTCAGGCCCGTGACGCGCAGCACCTCTTCGGGCAGGGCGGTGCCGGTCGCGCGATGCTGGTCGGCCAACTCGCGCCCGACCATCAACTGAATGATTGTCGCCATCGGCGTTTCGGCGGCGGGCAGCGTGTCGATATATTCGCCGTCGCGCATCACCGTCACCCGGTCGGCGATCTTTTTCACCTCATCCATCTTATGCGTGATATAGATGATACCCACCCCATTGCCGCGCAATTCCTCAATGATGGCAAAGAGATGCGCGACCTCAACCTCATTCAGGGCCGAGGTCGGCTCGTCCATGATCAGGACGCGCGCATTGTAGGACAGCACCTTGGCGATCTCGACCAGTTGCTGACGTGCGACGGTCAGGCCGCCCACCTCGGCGCCCGGGTCGATATCGACCCGCATCCGGTCAAAGATTGCCTGTGCATCGCGGCGCATCTGCGCCTCATCGGTGAACAGGCCCATGGCGCGGCGCGGCTCGCGCCCGATGTACATGTTCTGCGCGACGTTGAGTTCATTCATCAGCGCCAGTTCCTGATGGATGATGCCGATGCCAAGCGCCTGTGCCGCCTGCGGGCCGTCGATGGTGACCTGACGCCCGCCGACATGGATCGAACCGCCATCGGGCTGGTAGATCCCTGACAGCACCTTCATCAGCGTGGATTTGCCGGCGCCATTCTCACCCATCAGGGCATGCACCTCGCCGGGGCGCAGATCGAAGGATACGCCCCTCAGGGCGTGCACCCCCGGAAAGCGTTTGTCGATGCCACGCAGTTCGACCATGGGCGTGTGCGTGTCCGTGGAGCGGTCCACGTTCATTACGTTCTTCCTCCCTGATCCCGCGCCCTCTGCGGAGCCGTTCCCTTGTGGAAACCTCGGGCCTTTGTCCGGGGACGGAAATGATCCGGCGGACATGTTTTGCTTTTAATGATTAAAGACACCCAGCCGGGCGCGCTTGCCAAGTGTTTAAAATCCTCGGTGATTAAAAACACGGTTGCGCCGGTGTAACCCGGCGTTTGGCGGTGATTTGGGGCCGTCAGGCCGGGGTTTGAACTGGGGGAACTGGCGCGGATTGGCGCAGCCCCTCATCCGATTCTGGGATCAGGGCCTGCTTTGGCCAAGGCGGCGAAGCCCGCCGCCCGTGCCATCAGGTTCAGCCGTTGAAGAGGAAATGCAGCACGTCGCCGTCCTTGACCTCATAGGTCTTGCCCTCGACGCGGAACTTGCCGGCCTCTTTCGCGCCCGCCTCGCCATTTCCGGCGACGTAATCGGCATAGGCCACGGTTTCGGCGCGGATAAAGCCCTTTTCGAAATCGCCATGGATCACGCCTGCCGCCTGCGGCGCCAGCGTACCCTTGGTGATCGTCCAGGCGCGGGCCTCTTTGGGGCCGACGGTAAAGTAGGTTTGCAGGCCCAAGAGCGCATAGCCCGCGCGGATCAGCCGGTCGAGACCGGCCTCTTCCAGACCCATCTCGCCGAGGAACATCTCGGCTTCTTCCTCGGCCAACTGGCTGATCTCTTCCTCGATCTTGGCGCTGATCACCACGGATCCTGCACCCTGCTTGGCCGCCATTTCGGCGACGCGGGCCGATTGGCTGTTGCCATTCGCGGCGCAGGCCTCTTCGACGTTGCAGACGTAGAGAACGGGCTTTGACGTCAGGAGTTGCAGCATCCGCCAGGCTTTCTGGTCATCTGCCGAGACCTGCACCGTGCGCGCGGGCTTGCCCTCTTCCAGCACCTTTTGCGCCATGGCCAGCAGGCGGTCCTGCTCGGCGGCCTCTTTGTCGCTGCCCTTCAGCTTGCGCGCAAGGTTGGCGCGGCGCCGCTCGATCGATTCCAGATCGGCCAGCATCAGCTCGGTCTCGATGGTCTCGGCATCGGCCACCGGGTCGATGCGCCCCTCGACATGGGTGATGTCTCCATCTTCAAAGCAGCGCAACACATGGGCGATGGCATCGCATTCGCGGATATTGGCAAGGAACTGGTTGCCCAGCCCCTCACCCTTGGACGCGCCGCGCACCAGGCCCGCGATATCGACAAAGGTCATCCGCGTCGGGATGATCTGCTTCGATCCGGCAATCGCCGCCAACTTGTCCAGACGGGCGTCGGGCACTGCCACCTCACCGACATTCGGCTCGATGGTGCAAAAGGGGAAGTTGGCGGCCTGTGCCGCCGCCGTGCGGGTCAGTGCGTTGAACAGGGTCGATTTGCCGACATTCGGCAGACCAACGATACCCATCTTGAAGCCCATGGCGGCGCCTTTCCCTGCGAGATTTCCCGGGCTTCTAGGCCCCGCGCCGGGTTTTCGCAAGCGAGGCGGGGCATTCCGTGGCGATTTCCGCAAAAGCCGGGGCTCGTCGGGGCGTGCTGCCATTGATTTTCCGTGCCGGGCCGGGCAAACCGCTTTGCGAGACAAGGGACGGGCAAGACATGACCAGAATCGATGCAAAATTCGCCAGCCTCAAGGCCGAGGGCAAAAAGGCCTTCGTTAGCTATATCATGGCGGGCGACCCGGATGCCGCGACCTCGCTGGCGGTGATGAAGGGCCTGCCGGGCGCCGGGGTCGATATCATCGAACTGGGCATGCCCTTTACCGATCCGATGGCCGATGGCCCGACGATTCAGCTTGCCGGTCAGCGCGCGCTGGAGGCCGGGCAGACGCTGGAAGGCACGCTGCAAATGGTGCGCGACTTCCGCAAAGAGGATGATACGACGCCGATCGTGATGATGGGCTATTACAACCCGATCTATTCGCGCGGGGTTGACCGGTTTCTGGCCGATGCCAAGGCGGCGGGAATCGACGGGCTGATCGTGGTCGATCTGCCGCCCGAAGAGGACAGCGAGCTGTGCCTGCCGGCGAAAGAGGCCGGGTTGAACTTCATCCGCCTCGCCACGCCGACGACCGACGACAAGCGCCTGCCCAAGGTGCTGCAAAACACCAGCGGGTTTGTCTATTACGTCTCGATCACCGGGATCACCGGCGCCGCCGCCGCGCAGGCGGCGGATGTGGCGCCCGAGGTGGCACGGATCAAGGCCTCGACCGATCTGCCGGTGATCGTCGGCTTTGGTATTCGCACCCCCGAAACCGCCAAGGCGATTGCCAGCGTGGCCGACGGTTGCGTGGTCGGCTCGGCCATCGTCAAGATGATCGAACAAAAGCGCAGCGTTGCGGACATCCTGTCCTTTGTGCGCGGCCTGACGGCGGGCGCCCACAGCGCCTGAGGCTGAGGCTGCGGCCAGAATTGAAAAGGCCCGCGTCAGACGCGGGCCTTTTGCTTTTCGGGGAGGGGCGGTCAGAGGCCGATGGCCTCATCCAGTCCCAGCATGATGTTCAGGTTCTGCACCGCCGCGCCCGAGGCCCCCTTGCCAAGGTTGTCGAGGCAGGCCAGCAGCACCAGCCGCTCGCCATCGGGCGAGCCATGCACTGAGAGGTCCATGAAATTGGTGCCGTTCAGCCGCTCG
>CALLZQ010000082.1 GCA_937858255.1 uncultured Tabrizicola sp. | reverse complement strand
AGCATAATCGAGAAAGCGGATCAGCCCGGCGATCTTGCCCGGTCGGCCGATCAGGCGGTTGTGCAGGCCAATCGAGAACATCTTGGCGCGGCCCGCCAGCCCCTCGGCATAGAGCGTGTCGAACGTGTCCTTGAGATAGGTAAAGAACTGCTCACCGGTAATGTACCCCGGCGCGGTGGCAAAGCGCATGTCATTGGCTTCGAGCGTGTAGGGGATGACCAGTTGATCGTGGTCCCCGACCTCCAGCCAATAGGGCAGGTCGTCGTCATAGGTATCCGAGATCCACGCCAGCCGCCGGGTCTGGGCCGTCAGGCGCACGGTATTCATCGAGCAGCGGCCCGTGTACCAGCCCATAGGCGGCTCTCCCACCACCTCAGCATGCAGGCGGAAACTCTCGGCAATCTGGCGGGCCTCTTCCTCGGCGGGCATATCGCGGTGATCTACCCATTTGAGCCCGTGGCTGGCGATTTCCCAGCCGGCAGCCTTCATCGCGGCGACCTGTTCGGGATTGCGGGCGAGGGCCGAGGTGACGCCGTAGATCGTCACCGGAATGCCGCGACTGGTGAACAATCGATGCAGGCGCCAAAAACCAGCGCGGGCGCCATAATCGTAGATCGATTCCATGTTCCAGTGCCGCAGGCCGGGCCAAGGCGCGGCGCCGGCGATGTCGGACAGAAACGCCTCGGATTGGCCATCGCCATGGAGGAGGTTGTTTTCGCCGCCCTCTTCGTAATTCAGCACGATGGACACGGCGATCTTAGCCCCGTCGGGCCATTTTGCATCCGGGGCATCCGGGCCATGCCCGCGGAAATCTCTGGGGTATCGGTTCACTTCTGGCCTCACTTGTCGGCGTATCCAGTCTAGACGGGGCGGGCGCCACGCGTTTTCAAGATTTCCGCGAAACTGCTTTCGCAGACTTGCGGTCCCCTCTCTGGCAAAGTCATGCTGTGATGGCGATGAGGATCAAGGAGAAAAACCCGATGGGCCGACTTTCGACACATGTGCTGGATACGGCGCGCGGAAAACCGGCGGCGGGAGTGCGGATTGCCCTGTATCGTGTGACCGGGAACAGTCATCGCAAGATTGCCGAAACGGTGACCAATGCCGACGGGCGCACCGATGCGCCGCTGCTGGCGGGGGATGATCTGAAGGCCGGGCAGTATGAGCTGGTGTTCTTTGCCGGTGATTACCTGCGCGCCAGCGGTCAGGCGGCGGGTGATCTGCTGTTTCTGGATCAGATCCCGATCCGCTTTGGCGTCCCGGATGCGGCGCAACACTATCATGTGCCGCTGCTGATCTCTCCTTTTGCCTATTCCACCTATCGCGGCAGTTGAAACCCCGGGGTAGTCTAAACATGACCTTGCGTTGACCCGCGCGATACCGTTCTCTAGGGATCAAACACCAAGATCCTTTCGGGAGAGTTTCATGTTCACCAAGGCCATTTTGTTCGGCGCGCCGGTCGCGCTGTTGATGTCCACGACCGCGCTCTGCGCCTTGACGGCAGATGAGGTCTGGGCCGATCTGCAAGGGCTTGCCTCGGGCAATGGCGGCGAGATCAAGGCCGCGACCCAAGTGGCGGGCGATGGCGTGATCACGCTGAATGGTGTGACCATCGGCCCGGCAGGTGGTCCGGCGGCGATCACCATCGCTGAAATGTCGATTGAGGAACAGGACGACGGCTCGGTCGCCTTCTTCCCCGAAGATATCAAGATTGCCGCCGATGCAGGCACCACGGCCTCGGTCGAGCAGAACGGCCTTGCCATCTCGGTCTTTGAGGATGAGGGCGGGCTGGGCTACGGCATCTATGCCGACATGCTGAAAGTGGCCTTTGACACGACGACCGGCACGGGCGAAGCCGCCAGCCGGACCGCCGGTTCGGTGCTGTTCGAGGCGCTGGACGGCACCTATGGCCGGGGCACCGGCGAGATGACGCTCGACATGGTGGCCAAACGGCTTGCCTATGACATCACCCAGGTCGATCCGGCGGCCATGGTTGATTCCACCTCGACCAGCGATTCGAGCGATATTGAACTCTCGGGCACCCTGACCATCCCCGAAGGGGTGGATCTTATGACGCTGGATGCGCCCGGCGCCTTTGAGGCCGCGCTGGGCAAGGGCATGGCCGCCAGCCTTGCCATGACCAGCGGGGCGTCGAAAGGCACGGCGGATGAGCGCGGGCCGATGATGCCGCTGAAGGCCACCTTTGAGGGCGGTGCCAGCCAGTTCGATATGAACATGGACAAGACCTCGCTGATGATCGACACCTCGGCCAGCGGGCTGAAGGGCGAGATCGTTCCGCCCGGTATGCCGATGCCGATGCCGGTCAGCCTCGATAGCCTGGCGATGACCTATACCATGCCGGTTTCGGCGCCCGAGGGGGGCGATTATCTGGTCAAGCTGAACCTCGGCAAGCTGGTGCTGGGCGAGTCGGTCTGGGGCCTGTTCGACCCCGGCGCGGCGCTGCCGCGTGACCCGATCAATCTGGCGCTGGATCTGGGCGGGCAGGCCAAGCTCGATCTGCTGGCCATGGCGGCGGCGTCGAATGGGGGAATGACGCAGGTCGCCGAGCCAGAGCCGATCAGCCTCGACATCCGCCAACTGGCGGTGAATGTCGCCGGGGCGGCGCTCTCGGGGACCGGGGCCTTTACCTTTGACAATTCGATGCTGGCTGCCGGCGGCCCGCCGATGCCGATTGGCACCGCCAATCTGCGGCTTGAGGGCGGCAACAAGCTGATCGACGGGCTGATCGCCACCGGTCTGCTGAAAGAAGAGGACGCCATGGGCGCCCGCATGATGATGGCGATGTTCGGCAAGCCCGAGGGTGATGACGTGCTGACCTCGCAGATTGAGGCCAAGCAGGGCGGCTCGATCTTCGTCAACGGCCAGCAAATCCAATAAGGCCAATTGCCATAGTGACAAGCGGCCCGTGCCCGATCCGGCGCGGGCCGCTTTGTTATGGCTGCGCCTCGCCGGTCGCCCGCCGCAATTCCTCGCGGATGCGCGCGGACATGAAATCGGTAAACAGCCGCAGCTTCGGGTCCTTCAGCCGGCGATGCTGGCTTAGGCAGGACAGTTGGACCGGCAGGGGCGGCGTGGCTGTGGCAACCGGCACCAGACGCCCCTCGCGCAGATGCGCGGCGACCTCGAAGACGGGTTTCAGCACGATGCCATGGCCGGCCAGGGCCCAGCCGGTCAGTACATCCCCGTCATCTGATTCAAACGGCCCGGAAATATCGAACCGCTTGGGCCCCTCGGGGGTGACAAGCGTCCATTGAAATTCGCGCGCGCCGGGAAACCGCAGGTTCAGGCAATCATGCCCCTCGGCCAGCAGGGCCGCCCCATCGGCAGGCATCCCGCGCCGGGCGATATAGTCTGGCGCGGCGCAGAGCAGGCGCGGGCATTCGGCGATCTGGCGGATCTTGAGCGTGGAATCCTCAAGGATGCCCAGATGGAATGCCAGGTCGATCCCCTCGGCCACCACATCAATCACCCGGTCAGAGAGGCGCAATCGAACGTCAATCTGCGGATAAAGCGCCTTGAACGCCGGGACATGCGGCGCAATGAACCGCCGCCCGATGCCAAGGGGCGCTGCGACAAAGATCGTGCCGCGCGGGTTGCGGGTGACATCCATCACCGCCGCCTCGGCCTCTTCGATGGCCTCAAGGATACGGCGGGCGCCGTCATAGAAAATCCGCCCGTTTTCGGTGGGTTGCAGGCTGCGGGTGGTGCGGTTGAACAGGCGCACGCCCAGATGTTTCTCTAATTCCGAGATTCGGGCCGAGGCAACCGCGGGCGAAGTGCGTTGGTCGCGGGCCGCGGCACTCATGCTGCCCAATTCATAGACGCGCACGAACATGCGGATGGTATTCACATAGGACATGCTGCCCCCTGCCAATCTTTCGGCTAGATTTGAAAGTGATCCGGTATTTGATGGATTAACAGCAAAGTGCCGGCGGGTATAGCCTGAGGCAGGGTCGCGGCAGGAGAGCGGACATGTATGATTGGATTGTCTTGTGGGAATGGGTCGAGATCGCGATGCGCTGGACGCATGTGATCTGTGCCATCGCCTGGATCGGATCGTCCTTCTATTTCATCGCCCTCGATCTGGGCTTACGCCGGGCCGAGGGGATGCCGGCCCTCGCCCATGGTGAGGAATGGCAGGTGCATGGTGGCGGCTTTTACCACATCACCAAATATCTGGTCGCACCCGAGCGCCTGCCCGAGCATCTGACATGGTTCAAATGGGAAAGCTATGCGACCTGGCTGACGGGTTTTGCCATGCTGGTGCTGGTCTATTACCTGGGTGCCGAGATGTTCCTGATCGACCCGCAGGTGGCTGACCTCGCGGTCTGGCAGGCTGTGGTGATCTCGGTTGCCTCGCTGGTCTTTGGCTGGCTGGCCTATACGACGATCTGCCGGCTGTTCGTGGATGCCAATCAGACCTTGGTCATGGTGGCGCTGTTCGTGGTGCTGGTGGTGATGGCCTGGGCCTATACGCAGGTGTTTTCGGGGCGGGCGGCGCTGTTGCACCTTGGCGCCTTTTCCGCCACCATCATGAGCGCGGATGGCTTCCTGATCATCCTCCCCCATCAGAAGATCCTGGGGGCGGACCTGAAGGCGGGCCGCCAGCCTGATCCGAAATACGGCAAGATCGCCAAGCAGCGCAGCTTGCACAACAATTACCTGACGCTGCCGGTTTTGTTCCTGATGCTGTCGAACCATTA
>CALLZQ010000081.1 GCA_937858255.1 uncultured Tabrizicola sp. | reverse complement strand
CAAGGGGCCGCTTGGCGGTCTTTTTGGCGGGGGGATTTTTGGGGCCGGCGGCGGTCTCTTCGGCGGGTTCGATCTGTTTTCAGGGCCGTCGACCGGCACGCTGGGTCTGCCCTTCGCCGATGGCGGAGACCCGCATGAGAAGGCCGGAATGGTCTACGGCACGGGTGGTCCACGCGACGACAAGGTGCCCGCATGGATCTCGCCGGGCGAGTTCATCGTCAATGCGGCGGGGACGCGGCGTCCCCCCCGGGTGCCTGAGGCAATCAACAGTGCCCCCGCCTTCGCCGCGGGCGGGTTGGTTGGGGGCAGCGGCGGCTCCCCCTCGGGGGGGCCGGGGGGGACGGGTCGGGGGAAGGGGCCCCTTCCCGCGGCAGGCGGGGGGCTTTGACCGAGTACCGCCGCAACACGCTGCCCCTCGATATCCGACGTCAGCTCGAACAGCCCGAGGTGTCCAAATGGTGACCGCTTTTCCGCTCGATGCCGCCACCTGGTGGGGTGCCTTGCCGATATCAACCCTGAGCCTCGACCCGGTCGAACACATCGTCGCTGACATGACGGGCAAGGGCGAACCCATTGATGATGATGTAGCCCCGATGTTGTGGGAGGGTGAGGTCAGCCTCGGGCGGATGTCTTCGGGCGATGCGGCTCATGCAGCGGTGATGATGGACCTCCTTCGTCCGGCCGGGCGCCTCTTTTGGGTTTATGATATCCGCCGGCCGTTTCCAAAGGCAGACCCGACCGGGGCGATCCTGGGAGCGTCGATCCCATCGATCGCCAGCCTGCCGGGGAGCGGCCGCGAAATGTCAATGTCCGGGCTGCCGGTTGGCTATGAGCTGAGGCAGGGCGACTTGCTGGGCTTTGGCTATGATGGCGGGCGCCGCGCCCTTCACCGTGTTCTTACCCCTGTGGTCCTGGCCAATGGCGCGGGGACGACGCCGGTATTCGAAGTGTCGACCTTGATCCGCCCGGGAGCCCAGGTGGGGGCGGCGATCCAGCTCGTTCGTCCGTCCATCCCCTGTCGCCGCGTCCCGGGATCTGTTGTCACAGGCTCGACCCGGCAGGCGATCACCGAAGGCTTCACTTTCCGTTTCAAACAGTCACTGGGGCAGATCGCATGAAGCAGTTCTCGCCCGCGACCTCTGCGTATCTGGCCCGCCGAGGCGGGTCTGTCGTGCGCGTTCTGGTCCATGCCTGGGCGCGGAACCGGCAGACGGATGAGATTGAGCCGGTCTTCATCATCGACGGTACGGCACGAACCTATTACCGGGCCGAAGGTAATTTCGAGGTGGACGAGATCGCTTCGGAGCCGGGCACCGACGTCCGCTTTGTCACCTTACGGCTCTGCGGGTTGACGCCGGAGATCATCACGCTGTTGCGCGCCTGGCAGCCGCGCTTTGCTGCCGTCGAGATTCATCGCGCCCTCTTCGATGCAGACTCCGGGGCGTTGGTGGACACGCCGACCCGGCTGTTCCGGGGCTGGATCGATGGCGCACCGATGCCAGTACCGGCGCTAGGCGAGGACGCCCAGATCGAAATTCGCCTCGCCAGTGCCAACAGGGGCCTGACGCGGACCTTGGCTGCCAAAAAATCTGATGCGGCGCTGCAAGCAGCACGGCAAGGCGACAAGTTCCGCCAGTGGGTTGATGTCTCCGGCAAGGTCGCGGTGGTCTGGGGGGAGCGTCGGGTATGAGGCTCTGGAACTGGAAATCGCGCCTCGCGGCCTTTCTGACCGCATCCGCTGCACAACCCTATGCAATTGGCCATCACGACTGCGCGCTCTTCGCGGCCGGCGCGGTCATGGCCGTCACAGGCCATGATCCAGGGGACGCCTTTCGGGGACGCTACCGGTCGAAAACCGGTGGGCTGCGCCTTGTACGCGCTGCGGGCCATACCGACCACATCGCGGTCTTCGCAGCAGCGCTTGAGGAGATTGCGCCCTCATTCGCGGCGCCGGGGGATGTGGCAGTTGTGATGCATCCACAGGATGGGCCGCTTCTCGGTGTCGTCCAGGGCGAGTCGATCTATGTTCTTGGCGAGAACGGTCTAGGCCATGCATCGCGTGCCCTCATGGTACGGGCGTTCCGGACATGATCTTCGGGGGTCTGATATCCGCCTTGGGAGGCGGCGCCGCAGCGGCGGTCGTGGTGGGACGGATCGTTCTGTCGGTGGCAATCGCAGCCTATCAGCGGCGGCGCATGAAGAAGGCTTTGGCCGCCCAACAGGCGGGCCTGCGGTCAGAGATGACGCAGACCGGCGGGACGAACCCGCTATCCTTCATTGTCGGGCGCTTCGCAACCAATGGCTATCTGGCCGCGCCACCGATGAGTCAGCCCGCCGGATCAAACCCGCCCAATGCCTGGCTGACCTATGTGATGGACTTTGGCGATGTGCCCGGCGCCACTCTGCTGCGCGTGGCGATAAACGACGCTTGGTACGCGGTGTCTCAGGACGAAACACCCGGGTTTGAAGACCTTGGAAAGACCTTTGAAGGGGCATTGAAAGACCTCGCTTGGGTCAGGGTGCATGACGGTAATCAAACCGAGGCGGATGCGTTCCTTCTGGCGAAGTTCGGGGGCGCCGAGGAGCGCCCCTGGACGGCAGAGATGATCGGCCGCGGGATTTCCTATGCGGTTGTGACCTTCAAGCGGGATGCCGAGAAATTCCCGGGCGAGCCGACCCGACGCCTCGAAATCATGGGTATTCCGCTTTACGACCCGCGCAAAGACAGCTCGGTTGGCGGCTCTGGCCTGCATCGTTGGGATGATGTGGCGACCTGGGAGCCAACGGAAAACCCCAAGGTGATCCACTACAATGTCCTGCGCGGGATTACGATCCCGGGCTTCGGCATCTGGGGTGGGCGCGTGCCTGCGCAGGATTTGCCGCTGGCCAATTGGTTTGCAGCAATGAACGAGTGCGACTTGCTCGTCGATAATGGCGCGGGCGGAACGGAGCCGCAGTTTCGCTTTGGCTATGAGGTTCTGGTCAATGACACACCCGCCAGCCTCTGCGACGAGATCGATCGGAGCTGTGGCGGGAAGACTGTCGAGATCGGCGGCGTCTACAAGACCCGGGTCGGAGGGGTAGGCCTTCCGGTCTACTTCTTCACCGATGACGACATCGTGGTGACCCGGCCACAGGATATGGACCCGTTTCCGGGGCTGGAGGACAGCTTCAACGCGCTCTCCGCCTCCTACCCCGACCCGGAACTGTTCTGGGATTTGCGCGAAGCACCTGCCTTGACCAATGCGGAATGGGAAGCGGAAGATGCCTCGACCGAGTGGGATGCCGATCTTGGCCAGTGGGTGCTTCTGCCCCGTCGTTTGCCGCGCGCGATCTCCTTGCCAGGCGTTTCCTCGGGTAGTCAGGTGCAGCGCCTGCTGGCTGCGATGGCTAAGGATATGCGCCGCTGGCGCAACCACGGTTTGACGCTGCCGCCCGAGGCGCTGAAGCTGGAGCCTCTCGATGCAGTGGCCTGGACCTCAGCCCGCAATGGATATGCCGGCAAGCTCTTTGAGGTGGCCATCGCTACGGACCCCGTCGAGGAACTGCGTCCGCGCATCGGCATCGTTGAGGTCGACCCGAGCGACTATGATTTCGACCCTGAGGGATACCTGCCTGATGTCGTGCCGCCAGTGCTGCCGGTTACCGCCGGCGATGTGATTGTGCCAGGCTTCGAGCTCGCCCCCTTTGCGCTGGCCGATTCAACAGGTACGCCGCGGCGGCCGGCTATTCTTGCCAGTTGGTTTGGCACTGCCGTTGGCGAGGCGCTCGGGATTTCCATCGAGCTGAGGCTTGCGATCAGTCAGCAGACAGTCTGGACCGGCACGACAGCGGATGTCCTGGGCGGCCGGCTTGTCCTGTCGAACGTACTGCCGGCGACGATTTATGAGGGGCGGGCGAAGGTGATTACCGAAGCCCGTCCGGCTCCCTGGACAGCTTGGGTTTCGGTCACGACAGATGACACGCGCCTGTCCGAGGCCGACCTGTCGAACCAGGTGCAGGCGGCGATCACGGAGGCTCTGGCGGTTCGCGCCGACCTGAATGCCCGGGCCGATCAGGTGCTGGCCGGCGCCAATACAGCGGTGGCCGATCTGCGGGCATCGGCCGAGGCGGCGATCGGGGACATTCTGCAGGATGTCGAAGTGCCGCTGCTGACCCGCGTCTCGGCGCTGGACATCGCCATGGACAGCCGGATCGAGGATATCGCCCGGATCGACCGGAGGCTCGATCTGCGGGTGCCGCGCGAGGCCGAAGCTGAGGAAGCGATCGATCTGCTTGCCTCGCGCCTCTCCTGGCTATCGATTCTATACTCGCGACTCAGGACCGATGTCATGGACGCGGGCATCTATATCGATCCGGCGGCGGGTCATGCGCGGATCGAGGCTGTCGCGCGTCTGGACAACACGCTCAGTGAGGTTTCGGTGTCGCTCGACGCGCTGCGGTCCGAGATTTCGCTTCGGGCGACCTATGCCGAGGTCTATGACGTGGTCACGCAGGCTCAGCTCGACCCGGCAAATCTGCCGATCATCACTGACCTTGTCGGCCGCATTAGCCAGGCAGAGCTGGCTGTATCCGGGCTCGCCGGGGCGATCACCGCCAAAGCCGACACGATCACCCTCGACGGCGTGACGGCGCGTGTCACGACGGCTGAGGCCGCTATCGACAGCCTTGAGGCCGAGATCGCGCTGCGCCGGCGCTGGTACATCGTCGCGGCCCGCGGCGGC
>CALLZQ010000080.1 GCA_937858255.1 uncultured Tabrizicola sp. | reverse complement strand
GATCGGCGAGATCTTCGGCGGCGTCACTGGTAAAGAACCCGGTATGGGCAAAGGCTATGGCATCCACCTGCGCATGAATGGCGGCGCGCACCTCGGGGTCGGAATGGCCAAGGCAGGATACTGCCGCCCCGCCGGAGCCGTCGAAATAGCGCTTTCCCGCGGCGTCGATGATATAGCAGCCGTCGCCTGCCACGGCCTTGGGCAGCATTGCCTTGGTGTGGCGGCCAAACAGATGATCGGGCATGGTGTTCCCCGCCCCTCCTCATGTCAGTTCCGGTTGGGGGATTTGAGCCGATAGGGGGGCGGATTGCAACCGCAGCGGGCAGATTGCCGCATCTCAGCCGGCCATCAGCCGGGCATAAAGGATCAATTCGGGCCGGTATTCGAAATGCATCCCGTCGAAATGGTACCATTTGCCGCCCCAGATATAGCCATATCGCTCCATCTGCCTGACCAGCGCCTCGGGATAGCGGTTGTCATAGCGGCCGGCATTCCCCTCGGCCGCCCCGGACCAGCGCCAATAGCCGCCCAGTTCGGTGTTGAAATCGACCGCGATACCAAAACTATGGGCACTCAGCCGCGTCGTGCCGGCAATCTTGCGCCAGTTAAAGCTGCCGCCGATCTCTTGGAAATAGGGGGTCATTTCCGGTCCTTGGGCGGCAATCGCCGTCAGCGCCGCCTGAAGCTGGGCCGCCGCGCAATACCGGCTGGTCATCGAAAACCGCGCCTTGACCGGCCCCGGATACTCGACCCGAACCAGCGAGGCGGCCACCGTGCCCTCGGTCGCGCCATAGAGCGCGCGGAAAAACGCATCATTGCGCGCCCGCCCGGGGTCGAACCACGGTTCGGCGCGTGCCTTCAGGTCAAAGGCCAGCGGATAGATCTGCACGAATTGCTCGGCGATCGAGGCATCCTCCAGCCGGGCCTGTGCCGGGCGATCTGGCGCCGTGCCAAGGGGTAACTCCTTGGCCCCGGGGATCGCCACCACCCCTGCTGCCGGATCGACCCGCAGGCCCGGATAGGCGATCTCAAGCGCGGCTGCCATTGGGCTGCGCCCTTCGAGGGCGAGGGGGATGGCCATCAGATCGCGCGGCGCACAGGTCGCGGATGCGACCGCAGGCAGCAGCCCCAGCGCCAGCGAAAGGCCGACAAGCCGCGAGATCAGCATCCCTTGGCCTTTTCCAGCGCCTTGATCCGCTCGACCTCTTTCTTTTCGGCGGCACTCAGGACGGGGTTCGAGGTGGTGCAGGCGCTGGTATCAAAGACCGATTTCGCCTTGGCCGAGGTGAAGCAAAAGCCCTTTTCATGGTAGATCAGGTTGCGCGCATACCAAAGCTGATCGCAGCTATCGCCTGCCGTGGGTGCTGTGCTTTGCGCCAGAGGCGGCGGGGCTGGCGGCGTGGCCAAGGCGGTCAGCCGCTCGGCGGCCAATGCGGCATAAAGGGCGCAGGCCGAATGGACCTGAGCAAAGGCTTCGAGTGCGGCTGTGCTGGTCGTCGTCTGGATCGCCTGCCAATCGCCGCGCGCCGCCTCGCAGGGATCGGTTATCACCGGCGCAAGTGCCGGAATACCCATGGTCTGCGATGTGGGCGTGCCCGTGGCCGTCCCCTCCAGCGGGGCGGCCCCCCGCGTCACGCTGCCATCGGCGTTAAAGGCAAAGACGCCGGAAAGCTGGTCGTAATAGGCCGGGAACTGATCGTGATTGACCGATTTCGCCATGGCGCGCACATCGTTGCGCACGGCTTGCGTCAGTTCATGGATGCTCATCCCCGGCTGATAGAGCCGGGGCAAGAGTGCCCGGGTAAACACCGAATTCGGGTTGGGATCGGCATTCGACAACCGGTCCAGCGCGGTTTGCCCGGTGCCGGCCGAGAACAGGATAAAGGCCCCCTCGGGCGGATCGACCCGCGCGAGCCCCCTCGCCATGCCGAGCGAGCGGGTGCCACTGGGCGGGAAGGGGTTGTCGCGGCAGGCGTCGAGGATCAGCAGGCTGACCCGCGCGCCCCGGCCCTGCATCGCCTGCAAGACCCGATCCACCGCGATGCTCTCGCCCATGACGAACTCCTCATCGCCCGGGCGGGCGGCAGGAATGTCGGCCGGAAGCAGGTAGTTGCGGCCCGCGACCTCGATCCCGTGGCCGGCGAAGTAGAACACCGCCTCATCCCCCGGCTCGATGGCGGCGGTAAAGGCGGAAATCCCCTGATTCAGGCTGCGCCGGTCGGCATCGCGCAATTCGGTCACGGCAAAGCCAAGCTGCGACAGGGCGCCGGCAATCGCATCGGCGTCATTGCGCGCCTTTTGCAGGCTGGGGACGTTCTGATAGCTGTCGATCCCGATCACCAAGGCATGCCGGGACTGGGCCGTGACAGTGCCCGCCAGTCCGACGACCATCAGCAATGCCCCCAATATCGCCCGCAACAGTACCGCCATACCCATCTCCCTTCCCCCGCAAGGCTATGGCCGGAGGGGTAGCGCTGGCAAGCCGGGAATCCCTGACCCTAGGTCAATCCTTGAGGCTGGTGGTGACGTAGTTGACGCTCAGATCGCGCGCGGACAGGCTCCAGTTCCAGCTTACGGGGTTGAACACCATCCCCTTGCGATCCACCGGTCGCAGCCCGGCCCGGGCGATCAGATCGTAAAGCTCATCCGGGGTGATGAATTTCTTCCAGTCATGAGTGCCCTTGGGCAGCCAGCGCATCACATGCTCGGCCCCGACAATCGCCATCATGAAGGATTTGGCGTTTCGGTTCAGGGTCGAGCAAATCATCAGACCACCGGGGCGGAGCAATTCCTGACAGGCGGTCAGATAGGCGAGGGGATCGGCCACATGTTCGACCACCTCCATGTTCAGGACCACATCATAGCGCTCTCCCGCCGCCGCCAGCGCCTCGGCGGTGGTGTGGCGGTAGTCGATCTTCAGCCCCGATTGCTCGGCATGAACGCGCGCGACAGGGATGTTGCGCGCCGCCGCATCGGCGCCGGTGACGGCAGCGCCCAGCCGCGCCATCGGTTCCGACAACAGACCGCCGCCACAGCCGATGTCGAGGATGCGCAGCCCCTCAAACGGCAGGGGCGCGCGCAGGTCGCGGTCAAACTCGGCGGCGATCTGGCTGGTGATGTAGTCCAGCCGGCAGGGGTTCAGCATATGCAGCGGCTTGAACTTGCCGGATGGGTCCCACCACTCGGCGGCCATCGCCTCGAACTTGGCCACTTCGGCGGCGTCGACAGTTGTGTGCTGGTCCATGCTTTTTCCTTCCGAAGGCTCTTTGGGGCCGCGCGTTCCGATGTATATACTCTGCCTATGGACCAGAGATCAGCCCAAAAGAGTGCGATGGATTATCTCTACCCGCCGATCGACCCGTTCGATCAGCGGGTGATCGACATGGGCGATGGACACAGGATCTATGTCGAGCAATGCGGGCGTCCAGATGGGGTGCCGGTGTTGGTCTTGCATGGCGGGCCGGGGGGCGGGTGCAGCCCGGCAATGCGGCGCTATTTCGATCCTGCGGTGTTTCGGGTGGTGCTGTTCGACCAGCGCGGCTGTGGCCGCTCGCAGCCCCATGCCGGGGTCAGCGGCAACACCACATGGGATCTGGTCGCCGATATCGAGCGGATCCGGCAGATTCTGGGGATTGAGCGGTTCATCCTCTTTGGCGGCAGCTGGGGGGCGACGCTGGCGCTGGTCTATGCCATCACCCACCCCGAGCGGGTGGTCCATCTGGTCATGCGCGGCGTCTTTCTGATGACGCGGGCGGAACTCGACTGGTTTTATGGCGGCGGGGCGGGGGCGTTTTACCCCGAGCTTTGGGGCCGTTTCGTTCAGGCCATCCCCGAAGCAGAGCGGGGCGATCTGATCGCCGCCTATCACCGGCGTCTCTTTTCGGGGAATATGGTTGAAGAGATGCGGTATGGCCGCCTCTGGGCCAATTGGGAAAACGCCCTTGCCAGCGTGCATTACGACGGCCCGATGGGCGAGGCGCCGGGGGATTACGCCCGGGCGTTTTCGCGACTGGAAAACCACTACTTCGTCAATAACGGCTTTCTTGAGGCGGATGGCTGGATCCTGCGGGAAAAGCACCGCATCCGCCACTTGCCCGCAACCATCGTACAGGGGCGGCTGGATATGATCTGCCCGCCGCTGGCGGCCTATCGGGCGGGGCAGGACTGG
>CALLZQ010000079.1 GCA_937858255.1 uncultured Tabrizicola sp. | reverse complement strand
CACGGATCAGGACCACCGAGTGTTCCTGAAGGTTGTGCTTTTCGCCGGGGATGTACGAGATGACCTCAAAGCCATTGGTCAGACGCACTTTGGCGACTTTCCGCATAGCCGAGTTCGGCTTCTTCGGGGTGGTGGTGTAGACGCGGGTGCAAACACCGCGCTTCTGGGGGCAGGATTCCAAGTGCTGAGACTTGGACTTCCGCACATTCGCTTCCCGGGGTTTCCGGATCAGCTGTTGGATCGTCGGCATGCACGTTCCTCGTGTTGCTCTGTCAATACTCGCCCCGAACCTCGGGACACCTCTTCTCGACGTGTGCCTTGCACGCATTGCAAAACACAAAACCGCAATCATCCCTGCGGGGATGACGCGGTGGAATTCCAGAGGATCGGGGCCAAGGCCCGGATCGTGACCACATCAAGCATTATGACCTTCCAGAACGGATCTCGCCCTGTCAGGTAGGCGGGCGTATAGGGGGAGTCGCCGGCATTGTCAACAATGGCCCCGGCGGCAAGGCGGCGCCGCGCCGCCCTAGACCCGGGCCGGCAATTGCCGCTTGCGCGAGGCCCTCTCGCGCCAGAGGGTGAACACCCCTGAGGCGACCACCAGTGCCGCGCCGGCCAATGTCCAACCGTCCGGGAAAGTGCCGAAAAATAGCCAGCCGAGCAGGATTGCCCAGAGCAACGCGGTATAGCGGAAGGGTGCGACAAAGCTGATGTCCCCCACCCGCATCACCATGACGGCAAACATATAGCCCGCCAGCAGCAGCACCCCGGCAACGACCACCAAGAGGCCATCGTCGCCGCTCACCGGCTGCCAGCCCTGCTGCAAGGTGACCACGCAGCCCATCGTCGTTACCGCCGCCGAGGCCCAGAACGCCACATTTACTGACGGCACGTCACGCGACAAAAACCGTGTCGACAGGTCACGGACCACCACAAATCCAACCGAGCAAAGGCCGAGCAGAGACCAGATCTCAAAGCCGTCGGGCCCCGGGCGGATGATGATCAACACCCCCACAAAACCGACGATAATGGCCACGAGCCGCCGCCAGCCGATGGTCTCTTTCAGAAACACCGCAGCGGCGAGGGTCACCGCGAGGGGCAGCGCCTGCAAGATCGCCGACAGGTTGGCCAAGGGCATATGGACCAGCGCCGTCAGAAAGGTGGCCGTCGCCCCCAACTCGGCCAGCGACCGCACCACAATCACGATCCGGTCGCGGCGCGGCAGGTTCCAGCGCAGGCTGCCCATGGCGCGGCCAAGGATCAAGAGCCCCAAGGTCGCAAGGATCCCGCGCAGGAAGATGGCCTGAAATACCGGGATATCCTGCGTCAGCGTCTTCATCGCCGTATCGTTCAGGGTGAACGAGGCCATCGACCCCGCCATGAACAGCGCCCCACGCGTATTGTCGGATATGGCCACCTGATGCTCCTGCTCCCTCCCTTGACTTAACGCGGCCTTTGGAAAGCCGGAATGAAAAACTCTGTGCGGGGTACAATTCCGCAGCTTGGGAGGTGCCCGTACAGGGTGCCTCCCTTACACCGCAAGTCCCGGCACGGAGAGCCGGAGGGTGGCGACCGGCCCGGTCGTCAGTCCACGACAGCAATCGCCTCGACCTCAAAGAGCATCCCATCGACCGCCAGTTTCGATACCCCCACCAGCGTCTGCACCGGCAAGTGATCGCCGAACAGCCCAACCACGGCACGGGTCAGCGGACCGAGCTTGGACATGTCGTGGTCAACCACATAGGTCGTCAACTTGGCGACATTCCTTGGCCCCGCGCCCATGGCCTCCAGCACCGCCATCAGGTTGGCATAGGCCTGATCGACCTGCGCGGCAAAGTCAGGGGAGAGGTTCCCGTGGCGATCCTGTCCCCCCTGCCCCGAGATATGCGCCAACCGCGCCCCGGACGGCACGACAGTGGCGGTGCTATAGCCATTGGGGCGCGGGTCATGCAGATGGGCGGGGTTCACACACGCGGGCAGGGTTTGGTTGGTGGTCATCGGGTCTCTCCATTTCTTGTTGATGACCCGGTCCTAATCGTCAATGGTGCCAAAATATGTCACCATTTTGGGGACCCTTGCCACATGAACAGCCGCGCCAGACAGGATTCGCTTCTTCGCCTCTTGCGTCGCCGGGGCAATCTCACTGTGGGCGACCTCGCCCGCGATCTGGGCGCGTCGCGCCGTACGATCCTGCGCGATCTGGCCACGCTGCGCGAACAAGGCTTTCACCTCCACGCCGATCCCGGGCCCGGCGGCGGGGTGCATCTGGACGCAGCCTCGGTCCAGTTGACGGCGCGGCCTTCGGTGACAGAGGTCTTTGCCCTGTTGATCAGTGTCGCCACGATGAAATCCGCCGGGTTGCTGCCCTTTGCCGATCTGGCCGATTCCGGGCTGTCGAAAATCGAACGCGGGCTATCGGCGGAAAAGACCCACGATCTGCGGCGGATGCTGGCCAGTTTGCATGTGGGAGCGATTTCGCCGCTGCAAGACCTGTCAGACCTTGGCACGATTGACCCGTGCCTGCTTCCCGCCTTTGAATATGCCTTTTTGCAGATGCGCCACCTGCGGTTTATGTACCGCGACGCAAGGGGCCGCGAGACCGCGCGCGAGGTTGAACCGCAGGCGATGCTGATCCTGCACCCCCTGTGGTATCTGGTGGGATGGGATCCGTCGCGTAGCGACTTCCGGCATTTCCGGATGGACCGGATCAGCGGGCCGGAAGTTGTCGAGGACCGGGGCTTTCGCCGTCGTCATGTGCCGTTTGAGGCCGATATCTGCCCGTTCCGGGAGATGGAGAGACGGGGGAAACGCGGGGCGGACTGAATCCCTGCCTGCAATCACTTGCGCCGGTTTCCTTTGCCAATCCTTATCTGGAATTCAAGAACGGCAGCAGCAATGAGGACAGGCAATCCGGCCGGCATCGCTGCCAGTGATCCGAAGATAAAGACCGAGAAGCTCCACTTCGCCACGGCAAAGGCGAATGACGCCTCAACCTCGGGCGGACAAGAAATTCCCTTCAGAAAGTTGCCTTGGCAAGAAGGAAGGTCGATTGATTGCGTTACCAAAACCGCCAACGCGACCACGACGATCAAAGCCCCGTAACCGCGAAGCAAAAGCGTTGCTGCGCGCGACGCTGAAAAAATCGAAAGCAGAAGCGGCACGGCGGCCCAGATAGAAAAAAAGAAAAGATCAAACATCTCACAACCCGGGTCTAGAAAAGAAAACACCCGCCGCGCAGGGACGCGGCGGGTGTCATGAGGTCAGATCAAGACCAGATCAATCGCGGCTCTCAAAGATATCCTCGACGAGACCCGAGTCCTTTTCGATGTCGATCACGTCATCCATCGGCGCCGACAGCGCCGCCGCGTCCAGCGCGTCGGAACGGCGCGCCTCGATCACAGCCTGGTCGCGGTCGGTCGCGATCTTCTTGACGCGGCTGGTCGCGCCACCGGTACCGGCGGGGATCAGACGGCCCACGATGACGTTCTCTTTCAGGCCCACCAGCTTGTCCCGCTTGCCCTGAACCGAAGCCTCGGTCAGCACGCGCGTGGTTTCCTGGAACGAGGCCGCCGAGATGAACGAACGGGTCTGGAGCGAGGCCTTGGTGATACCCAGCAGCACCGGCTCGGCCTTGGCCTCGCGCAGGCCACGGGCCCGTGCCTTGGCGTTCTCTTCGTCCAGTTCGATCTTTTCGACCTGCTCGCCCTTGAGGAGCGTGGTGTCGCCCGAGTCGAGGATTTCCAACTTGACCAGCATCTGACGCACGATGACTTCGATATGCTTGTCGTTGATCTTCACGCCTTGCAGTCGGTACACGTCCTGCACTTCGTCGATCATGTAGTTGGCCAAGGCCTCGACCCCCATGATCCGCAGAATATCGTGCGGAGCCGGGTTGCCGTCCATGATGTAGTCGCCCTTCTGCACGAAGTCGCCTTCCTGCACCGGAATATGTTTCCCTTTCGGGATCATGTATTCCATGGGCTGCAACGTCTCATCGACCGGTTCCACGGTGATGCGGCGCTTGTTCTTGTAGTCCTTGCCGAACCGGACATAGCCATCGGCTTCGGCGATGATCGCGTGATCCTTCGGACGACGGGCTTCGAACAGTTCCGCCACGCGGGGAAGACCCCCGGTGATGTCCTTGGTCTTGGCGCCTTCGCGCGGGAT
>CALLZQ010000078.1 GCA_937858255.1 uncultured Tabrizicola sp. | reverse complement strand
TGGCACAGGTTTTCGACTTTGCCGCCGAGCTTGCGCGCCGTGATGGGCCGCTGCGCCGGATCGGGGCGCAGATTTTCGGCCCCGCCCCGGCGCCGATCAGCCGGGTACGCGGGCGGCATCGGGTGCGGCTGCTGGTCAAGGCGGAAAAGGGCGCGCCATTGCAGGCCGCGCTGGCCGAATGGGCGGCGCAACTGAAGCTGCCGACGAATGTGCGCATGGCCATTGACATCGACCCGCAGAGCTTTCTCTGACCGAAAATGCGGCGCTGCGGCATCGCGAGGCAGAAAAACCTGTGGCCCGGGTTCACATTTTGCGCCCGCCGCGCTAGGCGGGGCCATGTTTCGCCCCCCGGCCCGCTTGGGCCGCGCGGGCCTGCCGGTGGTCAAGGCGCCGGATACCGCAACAGCAAGTACAAGGACTGCCCGGCGCCCGCGCCCTGCGGCAGAGAGGTTTTGATGACATTCGACAGCTATCGCCGGCAGTGGTTCGGCAATCCGCGCGGCGATATCCTTTCCGGTCTGGTCGTCGCGCTGGCGCTGATACCTGAGGCGATTGCCTTTTCGCTGATCGCCGGTGTGGACCCCAAGGTGGGGCTTTATGCCAGCTTTTCCATCGCCGTGATCACCGCCTTTGTCGGTGGACGGCCCGGCATGATCTCGGCGGCGACGGCGGCGACGGCGGTGCTGATGGTCGGCCTCGTGCGCGATCACGGACTGCAATATCTGCTGGCGGCGACGGTGGTCGCGGGGCTGTTGCAGATCGGCATGGGCCTGTTGCGTCTGGGCTTTGTCATGCGGTTCGTGTCGAAATCGGTGATGACGGGTTTCGTCAATGCGCTCGCCATCCTGATCTTCATGGCGCAATTGCCCGAGCTGGACCCCCGTCTGGTCGGCTGGATGACCTATGCGATGGTGGCGGCGGGGCTGGCGATCATCTACCTGTTTCCGCGGCTGACGCGGACCATCCCTTCGCCGCTGGTGGCGATTGTGGTGCTGACAGCGGTGACGCTGTGGCTGGGCCTCGATGTGCGGACCGTGGGGGATATGGGCGCACTGCCCGATACGCTGCCGGTCTTCCTGATCCCCGATGTGCCGCTGACGCTTGAGACTTTGCAGATCGTCTTTCCTTATGCGCTGGCGGTGGCGGTCGTGGGCCTGTTGGAAAGCCTGATGACGCAAAACATCGTCGATGACATGACCGAGACCACCAGCAACCGTGATCAAGAGTGCATCGGCCAAGGCATTGCCAATACCGCCACCGCCTTTATCGGTGGCATGGCGGGCTGCGCGATGATCGGGCAGAGCGTGATCAACGTCGGCTCGGGCGGGCGGGGGCGGCCGTCGCCCTTTGTTGCGGGCGCGATGCTGTTGGTCTTCTGCGTCGGGCTGGGCGACTGGGTCAGCCGGATCCCGATGCCGGCGCTGGTGGCGATCATGGGGATGGTCTCGGTCGGCACCTTTAACTGGGGGTCGTTCCGCACCCTGCGCACCCATCCGGCCAGCAGTTCGGTGGTGATGGTGGCGACGGTAGTGGCGGTGGTCTGGACCCATAACCTC
>CALLZQ010000077.1 GCA_937858255.1 uncultured Tabrizicola sp. | reverse complement strand
TGATCCGAGGTATCGGGGACAAAGCTGACATCGGCCACATCCGAGACATAGACCGGGCGCCCGTCGCGGGTGGTCAGGAACAGACCCGCCACCTCGGCCGGGGCGGTCAGCGTCTCACCCGCCACCAGCGCGATCTGCTCGCCGCCGTCGCGCAACAGGCCGGTGTTCAGGCTGCGATTGGCCTGCTGCACCTTGCCCGCCAGTTGTTGCAGCGTCACGCCATACAGCGCCAGCCGACCGGGATCGGGGGCGATGCGGATCGCCTCTTGCGCTTCCCCCACGATATAGGTCAGGCCGACCTCATCCACTTTGGCAACTTCGGCCTGCAACTCACGGGCAATGCGTGTTAAATCATTGGCGCTCGCTTCATGGCCCGCGGCTGGCGCCAGCGTCAGCGTCAGGATCGCCACATCGTCAATGCCACGCCCAATGACCAATGGTTCAGGGATCCCCAGCGGGATCCGGTCCATATTGGCGCGGATCTTGTCATGGACGCGCAGCACCGCATCCTCGGACCGCGTACCGACCAGGAAGCGTGCCGTCACCATCGCATTGTCGTCGCGGGTCTGCGAATAGACATGCTCGACGCCGTTGATGCCCTTGACCAGCACCTCCAACGGTTCTGTCACCAGCTTGACGCCATCCTCGGCGCGCAGTCCGGGCGCCTGAATGTGGATATCGACGAGGGGGACCGAGATCTGCGGCTCTTCCTCGCGCGGCAGGCTGATCAGCGCGACAAGCCCCGCCGCGACGGCGGCAAGGATGAACAGCGGCGTCAGCGCGCTCTTGATAAAGGCCGCCGTCAGACCGCCGGCGATGCCTTGGCTTTTGCCCTCAGACCGGCTCATTCCCCGGCCTCCACGATCTCATCGCCGGCGTTCAGGCCCGAAACGATTTCCACCATCGCCCTGCCGTCGATCTGATGAATTTCCCCCGGCACAACGGCACGGGGGCCATGTGCGGTTTCAACAAAATCAAGGCCGTGGCGGGTGACAACCGCCGACTCAGGCACCAACAGGGCCGCACGCTCGCCCACCGGCAGACGCACCAGCACCCGGGCATCGACAAAGCGGTCGGTCAGGCCCTGAACCTCGACATCGGCAATCAAACGGCCATTCTCGATCAGCGGGTAGATGCGGGCAAGACGCCCCTCGGCCTGCCCGTCCGGCCCCTCGATCCCGATCACATCGCCCTCTTCCAGTGCCATGGCATGACGCTCGGGCACGGCGAGGCGCAGAAAGGTGCCGCCGCCCCCCAGCACCGCCACCGGCTCACCCGGCATCACCACCGCCCCCATCGAGACCGGCACATCCAGCACCCGGCCGGCCGAGGGGGCCAGCACCGCGCCTTCGGCCGCCTGTTGTTCGATCACCTGACGCTGGGCGGCGACGGCGGCAATCTGGCCTTGCAGCACATCGACCTGCGTGCGCAGCGCATCCAGCCGCTGCACCGTCGTCACCCCGCGCTTGAGCAGATCCTCGCCCCGTTCCAGTTCCGTCAGGGCATTGGTCAGTTGCGCCGCCAGCGAGGCCGCCTGCGCATCCACCGCCAGCATCTGAAGGCCCAGCTTCTCATCGACGATCCGGCCCAGTACCTGCCCCGCCGTCACCACATCGCCCTCGCTGACCGACAACTCGACCAGCGTGCCGCCCAACCGTGCGCGGGCCGGCAGCCGGTCGCGCGCCTCAATCCGCCCATAGACGGCCTTCCATTCCGTAACCGTCACCGGCGCCAGCGGCTCGGCCAGCGCCGCAAGCGGCAGAAACAGGGCAAGAGCGGTCATCATTGGCAGGCGCATGGCGAATCCTTTCCCGACTCGGATCTTCGGTACGCCGATGTATTCACATTTTTGAATGTAATGTCCAGCCCCTCAATCAGCGGCTAGAGCCAGCCCTTGCGACGGAAATAAAGATAGGGCAGCAAAGCCGAGATCAGGATCAGCCCCAGCGCCGCCGGATAGCCCCAGGGCCAAGAGAGTTCGGGCATTACCGCAAAGTTCATCCCATAGACCGAGGCGACCAGCGTCGGTGGCAAAAACACCACCGAGACCACCGAAAAGATCTGCATCACGGTATTCTGCTCGATCCCGATCAGACCCAGTGTCGCATCCAGAAGGAAATTGACCTTTTGTCCGACAAAACCGGCGTGATCGGCCAGCGAACGGATATCGCTGCCCAGATCGTGCAGCCGCGCCCGGCGATCCTCGGGCGCGGCCCCTCCCTCGCCCCGCAGCCGCTGCCCCAGAAACACCGTCAGCCGGTCGAGCGTGCCCAGCGAGTCGCGAATGGTCGAGACCAGCCCCCCCTTGCGCCCGATCTCTTCCAGCAATACCTGCCAGCGCGGCCCGCGCCGCGAAC
>CALLZQ010000076.1 GCA_937858255.1 uncultured Tabrizicola sp. | reverse complement strand
CGAGCTGCGCCCGATGGTGATCAGGTCGAGGTCTTTCATCACATCACCTCTGACACATTGACGGCGCGGCCTTCCTTGGCCGATTTCAGCGCCGCTTCGGCCAAGGCGAGGGCCATCAGCCCGTCATGGGTGGTGGTCGGCGTTTCCGTGCCACCGTTCACCGCCGCCACAAAGGCCGCAATTTCATTGGCATAGGCGGCGATATAGCGGGTCATGAAGAAGTTCAGCAGCGGCGCCGCGTGGAAACCATCCTTGTCGGCGATCACCACACGGTTTTCACCATGGTTTTCCGCCTGTGCCATCCCCTTGGACCCCAGAACCTCAATTCGCTGATCATAGCCATAGGTGGCGCGGCGGGTGTTGGTGATGATCGCCTGTTTGCCCGTCGCCGTGCGCAGGATGACGTTCACGCTGTCATAATCGCCCAGCTCGCCGATCTTCTTGTCGGTCAAGACCGAGGCCGAGGCCATCACCGTTTCCACCTCTTCGCCAAGCAGCCAGCGGGCCATGTCGAAATCATGAATGGTCATGTCGCGGAAGATGCCGCCCGAGCGGGTGATATATTCGGCGGGCGGGGCACCGGGGTCGCGGCTGGTGATCGTCACCATCTCGACCTCGCCAATCTGCCCTGCGTCGATCGCGGCCTTGACGCCCATGAAGTCAGGGTCAAAGCGGCGGTTGAAGCCGACCATGACCTTGCCCTTGTTCGCCTCGACCGCTTTCAGACAGGCCTGCACCCGTGCCAGCGACAGGTCCACCGGCTTTTCGCAGAACACGGCCTTGCCGGCCCTGGTAAAGCGCTCGATCAGGTCGGCATGGGTGTCGGTGGGCGTGCAGATCACCACGGCATCGACATCGGCCGAGGCCTCAATCTGGTCGATGCTGCGCACGTCGCAGCCATAGGCGGCCTTGACCGCATCTGCCGCTGCCGCCACCGGGTCGGCAATGGCGACCAGCCGTGCCCCGGGGGTCGAGGCAACGGCGCGGGCATGGACCTGACCGATACGACCGGCCCCAAGGATGGCGAAGTTCAGCGACATGGTTCTCTCTCTTTGGGCGACCGGAGAAGGCCTGACCCGGTTGGTGTTAAAGCGTGAATGTTAGCGCCGTCATTGCATCCCGGCGCAACTGCGGCAAGGCCCTTGCGGGCCCCGCCATCAGATCATGGGGCAGTGGCGAATTCCGCCCCCGTCTTGGCCCCGGTGATATAGGCCACCACATCCTGACCGTCGGTTTCTTCCTTGCGCAGGTTGGCGACGATGCGCCCGCGCCGGAACACCACGATCCGATCTACCAGATCAAAGACTTGCCGCATGTTGTGGCTGATCAGGATCAGCGGTTCACCCGCCTCTTTCAGGGTGCGGATGATGTTTTCGACCTGCGCGGTTTCCTGCACGCCGAGCGCCGCCGTCGGCTCGTCCATGATCACCAGCTTAGACTTGAAGGCTGCCGTGCGGGCAATAGCCACGCATTGCCGCTGACCGCCCGACATGTTGCGGATGGTGTTCATCAGGTTGGGGATCTTCACGGCGGTCTTTTCCAGCGCCGCCACGGTGGCCTCACGCATCGCCCGCTTGTCGAGGATCGAAAACGGGCCGAGGTTAAAGCGGATTTTCTCACGCCCCAGAAACAGGTTCGAGGGCACATCCAGATCATCGGCAAGGGCGAGGTTCTGGAACACGGTCTCGATTCCCGCCTCGCGGGCCTCGATCGGGCTTTCAAAGCTGCTGTGTTCCTTGCCGTCAAAGATGATCTGACCGCGGGTCGGTTGTTCCACGCCTGTGATCTGGCGCACAAAGGTCGATTTCCCGGCGCCGTTGTCCCCCATGATTGCCACATGCTCCCCCGGACGCAGGGTAAAGTTGGCGTCCGACAGGGCGTGAACACCGCCGTAATGCTTGGTCAGTCCGCGGGTTTCCAGAATGAATTCGCTCATGTCTCTTACCCCTTGCTGCGGGCTTGCTGGCGCCATTGGTCGAGGACGACGGCCCCGACGATGATCGCGCCCTTGACCATTTCCTGATAGTAGGCGTCGAGACGGAGGAAGGTGAAACCCGAGATGATCACCCCAAAAATCAACGCCCCCAGCACCGTGCCGAGGATCGAGCCGCGCCCGCCCTGCAACGACACGCCGCCGATGACAGCCATGGCGATGGCGTCGAGTTCGTACATCACCCCCATGCCCGCCTGAGCCGTCAGGTTTTTCGACGACAGCACCACCGCCGCCAGCGCCGCCAGCATGCCCGCAATGGAATAGACCAGCACCTTGTGATTGCCGACCTGAATCCCCGACATCCGGCTCGCCTGCTCGTTCGAGCCGATGGCATAGCAATGTTTGCCATAGCGGGTCTGGGTCAGGATCAGGTGAAAGAGGATGGCAAGGCTGACAAAGATCGCAACCGGCATCATCCCCTTGCCGATACTGGCAAAGCTCTCGGTCGGGAAAGAAACCGGGTTGCCGTTCGACCACCAGCGCGACAGGCCGCGCGCAAAGACCATCATCCCCAACGTCGCAATAAAGGGCGGAACGCGGGTAAAGGCAACAAGGGCGCCATTGATGAACCCCGCCGCAAAACCGCAGGCAAGGCCGATCACCACCGGCACGATCACCGGCAGGTCCATGGGCCAGTCACCGAAAATCGCCTTGGGGTTGGGGTTGCCGTTAACGATGGCCGTCTGGGCAAAACTCATCGTGATCATCGCCGTGGCGCCGACCACCGAACCCGAGGACAGGTCGATCCCGCCGGTGATGATGACCTGCGTCACGCCGATGGCAATGATCCCGATGATCGAGACCTGAAGGATGATGATGTTCAACCGGGGCCAGTTAAAGATCGCATCCACATTTTCGCGCGTGTTGAACAAAAAGCTGTCGCCCATGAACACTCGCCCGATCAGCTCAAAGGCGGTGACGATGATGACCAGCGCGATAAAGACGTTCAGTTCCGCCGGCTTTGCCTTCTTGGCCGGATCATAGACCAGACCGCCGATCCCGTGATTTGCTTTTGCCATCGGGTTTCCCTCTCCCATGCACGCCGCCAGGTCTCTCCACCCCCGGCGGGACAGAGGGGCGGCACCGTGGCGCCGCC
>CALLZQ010000075.1 GCA_937858255.1 uncultured Tabrizicola sp. | reverse complement strand
GCTGCAAGTGCAAAGATGGTGGACGCGGTCCGCTCTTATGCGCCGGGGTTCATTTTCACCACCTCGCTGCCGCCGGCGGTGGCGGCGGGTGCGGCGGCCAGCGTCCGTTTTCTCAAGACCGCCGAGGGGCAGGCGCTGCGCGACAAGCAGCAATTGCATGCGCGGATCCTGAAAATGCGGCTCAAGGGGCTGGGCCTGCCGATCATCGACCACGGGTCGCATATTGTGCCCGTCCATGTCGGCAACCCCATCCATTGCAAAATGCTGTCCGACATGCTGCTGGAAGATTATGGCGTCTATGTTCAGCCGATCAATTTCCCGACGGTGCCGCGCGGGACGGAACGTCTGCGCTTTACTCCCTCGCCGGTGCATGACCCCAAGGAAATCGACGCGCTGATCCGGGCAATGGACCGCCTGTGGCAGCATTGTGCGCTAAATCGCGCCGAGGCCAGCGCCTGAGCGCCATCTCGCATGTGCAAAACGCTTTGACCTGTGTTAGCGTCCCTCCCAAGTCAAGGAAATGAGTCGTCCAGCAAGGCCGACTCGGGGGACGCAGGGACATGAGGCAGGGCGCATGATCGGCCGGAGGGGCAAGCCTTCGACGACGGAAGCGGACAAACCCAAGGGGTTTGACGACTATGACCTGCGTCTCGGCGACGTGATGCGGGGCGAGCGTGCCACGCTGGGCAAATCGCTTCTGGATGTTCAGCGTGAGCTGAAGATCAAGGCCGCCTATATCGCTGCAATCGAGAATGCCGATGTCTCGGCTTTTGAGACCCAGGGTTTTGTCGCGGGCTATGTCCGGTCCTATGCGCGCTATCTGGGGATGGACCCGGACTGGGCCTTTCAGCGGTTCTGCCATGAGGCCAAGTTTGAGGTCGCGCATGGCATGAGTGCCGCCGCCTCCTCCAGCCCCAAGGCCGCGGCGCGCCCGCGCAGCACGCAGGAATTCCGCGATCCGCTGGCCAATCCCAACGCGACCTTTATCCCGCGCGGCGAAAGCCTGTTTGCCCGGGTCGAGCCCGGTGCCGTCGGTTCGCTGGTGGTGCTGGTCGCACTGATCGGCGCCATCGGTTATGGCGGCTGGTCGGTGCTGCAAGAGGTGCAGCGCGTGCAACTGGCGCCGGTCGATCAGGCGCCCTCGGTCGTGGCCGAGATTGATCCCTTGGGCAATGTCTCCGGTTCCGCGCCGTTGGTTCGTTCGGCCCCGGCTGCGGGTGAGGATGTCGCCGCCGCCGATCCGGTTGCGCAGGCGGAGCGGATCGACCGCCTATATCGGCCGCAGGCGCTGGACGTGCCGGTGCTGACCTCGCGCGATGGCCCGATTGCCGCGATCAATCCGCGGGCAAGTGGTGCCTTGGCGGGTGATTTGTCGAATGCGGTCGCGGCGGCTGTATCCGAGGCTGTGGCCGAGGAAACCGCCGTTCAGGTGGTGGCCGAGGCGCAGCCGGGTGTCGAATTGCTGGCCGTGCGTCCCTCTTGGGTGCAGGTCAAGGCGGCTGATGGCACGGTCCTGTTTGAAAAGATCCTCGATGCCGGCGAACGCTGGGCCGTTCCGCAACTCGAAGAGCCGCCGGTTCTGCGCGCGGGCAATTCCGGCTCGGTCTATTTCGGGGTGAATGGCAAGACCTTTGGCCCGGCCGCGCCGGGTGCGCAGGTGGTCAAGAATGTCGCCCTCTCGCCCGAAGCACTGAGCGAGAAATTCGCCGAGGCCGATCTTTCGGCTGACCCGGAACTCGCCGCGATTGTGAATGTTGCGCAGGCCGCGCAACTGCCGCCCGCGATTTCCGAATAATCCCGGCCCTGCCGATCACGCTTTTCTGCGCTGCCCGCCATTGCCGGGCGGCGGGCTTGGCCCTATGACTTCGGCTGCAATTCAAGGAGCCGCCGCGATGAGCCATAATCCGATCCGCCCCTGGCGCAATATCGAGCGCCGCACCTCGCGTCAGATCCGGGTGGGCAAGGTGCTGGTCGGGGGCGACGCGCCGATCTCGGTGCAGACCATGACCAACACGCTGACCACCGATGTGGCGGCGACTCTGGATCAGATCCGCCGCGCCGCGATTGCCGGGGCCGATATCGTCCGGGTCTCGACCCCCGATGAAGAAAGCACCCGCGCCCTGCGCGAGATCTGCGCGGAAAGCCCGGTGCCGATCGCCGCCGACACCCATTTCCATTCCCGCCGCGCCATTGAGGCCGCCGAGGCCGGCGCCGCCTGCCTGCGCATCAACCCCGGCAATATCGGCGATGCCAAGCGCGTGGCCGAGGTGGTGCGGGCGGCGCGCGATCACGGCTGCTCGATCCGTATCGGTGTCAATGCCGGCTCGCTGGAAAAGCACCTCTTGGACAAATATGGCGAGCCTTGCCCGGCGGCGATGGTCGAAAGCGGGCTGGATCATATCAAGCTGCTGCAAGACGCCGACTTTCATGAATACAAGATCAGCGTAAAGGCCTCGGACGTGTTCATGGCGGCGGCGGCCTATCAGCAACTGGCCGAGGCGACCGATGCGCCGATCCATCTGGGGATCACCGAGGCGGGGGGCCTGATTTCCGGTACGGTCAAATCCGCCATCGGTTTGGGCAACCTGTTGTGGATGGGCATTGGCGATACGATCCGCGTCAGCCTCTCTGCCGATCCGGTGGAAGAGGTCAAGGTCGGGTTCGAGATCCTGAAATCGCTGGGGTTGCGGACCCGCGGGGTGCAGATCATCTCTTGCCCGTCCTGCGCCCGGCAGGGGTTCGACGTGATCAAGACCGTCGAGGCACTGGAAAAGCGGCTGGAGCATATCAAGACGCCGATCAGCCTGTCGATTATCGGCTGTGTGGTGAATGGCCCGGGTGAGGCGCTGATGACGGACATCGGCTTTACCGGCGGCGGGGCAGGGTCGGGGATGGTCTATCTGGCCGGCAAGCAGGATCACAAACTGTCGAACGACCGGATGATCGACCATATCGTCGAACTGGTCGAGGCGCGGGCGGCCGAGATCGAGGCCCGCGCCGAAGCGGCAGAGTGAATGCAAAAAGGCGGCCCCGAGGCCGCCTTTTCTGTATCCTGGGGTGAAAGATCAGCGCGGGGCGATCATCATCACCATCTGGCGGCCTTCCAGCTTGGGCATCGACTCGACCTTGCCGGCCTCGCCGACATCGGCGGCGACCCGGTTCAACAGATCGAGGCCCAGATCCTGGTGCGCCATCTCACGGCCACGGAAGCGCAGCGTGACCTTGACCTTGTCGCCTTCGCCGAGGAATTTCAGCACCGAGCGCATCTTCACATCGTAATCATGGGTATCAGTCCCGGGACGGAACTTGATTTCCTTGATCTCGATGATCTTCTGCTTTTTGCGGGCCTCGGCCTCGCGCTTTTGCTGCTCGTACTTGAACTTGCCGAAGTCCATGATCTTGCAGACCGGCGGCTCGGCATTCGGGCTGATCTCGACCAGATCGAGACCGGCCTCTTCGGCCATGGCCATGGCACGGGCAGGGGTGACGACCCCGACGTTTTCACCGTCAGCACCGATCAGGCGAATTTCCGGGGACCGGATGCGATCATTGACGCGGGGACCCGTTTCGCGTTGCGGCGGGGGGGTGTGTGGTCTGCGAGCTATGGTGGTGGTCCTTCTGTGGTTCAACCGTATGCGGGCGCAAGATAAACGGGCCGGCGCCGGCATTCAATGGGCATAAGGGTCAAGGCCGGGGGAAAAGCTGCGGCGATTATGCGCCGAGACGCAGAAAATTCCCCCCTGTGACAACGCTGCGATGCGGCGGGAACCCTTTTCTTTTGGCGGTACTCCTGCCATATCGGGGCAGAACAGGGCCAACCCTGACATTGGGAGAACGAAATGAACAAGTCTGT
>CALLZQ010000074.1 GCA_937858255.1 uncultured Tabrizicola sp. | reverse complement strand
ACGGGCAGGCCCTGTGCACGGGTTTCCTCGGCGCGCTTGGCAACACGGCCCACGAGGGCAGCGTCATCCACCACCAGCTCGATCACCGCATCCAGCCGCAGCCCCTTTTTCGCCAAGAGCGCGGCAAGCGCATCCGCCTGACGCAGGGTGCGGGGAAAGCCGTCAAAGATAAAGCCGCCCACAGCGCCCTGCTCCAGCTTTTCCTCGATCAGGCCGATGACGATCTCATCGGTGACAAGCTCGCCCCGGTCCATCACGGCCGCGACGCGCTTGCCCATCTCGGTGCCGCTGGTCTTGGCCTCGCGCAGCATGTCGCCGGTCGAAAGCTGAACCATGCCGCGCCCCTCGACCAGACGCTTGGCCTGCGTGCCCTTGCCGGCGGCGGGCGGCCCCAGAAGAATGATGTTCGCCATGGGTCAGCGCCTCGCCGGAGCTTTGTTGCCGCCGCGACGCTTGCCGCGGAGTTGCGATTTCTCGATCAGCCCTTCGTATTGATGGGCCAGCAGATGCGATTGCACCTGATTGATCGTATCCATCGTGACCGAGACCACAATCAGAACCGAGGTGCCGCCGAAGTAGAACGGAATGGCCAACTGGCTGCGCAGGATCTCAGGCAGCAAGCAGACCGCCGCCAGATAGGCCGACCCCAGCACCATCACCCGCGTCACCACATATTCCAGATATTCTTCGGTCTTCTTGCCGGGGCGAATACCGGGAATGAAACCGTTCTGGTTCTTCAGGTTTTCAGCCACTTCATCGACCTTGAAGGCGACGTTGTAGGTGTAGAAATAGGTGAAGAACACGATCATGCCGGTAAAGAACAGCAGATACAGCGGCTGACCGGGGCCGAAATAGGCCAGAATGGTCGACATGATCGGGCCGGATTGCTGGCCCGAGAAGGTCGAGATCGTGACCGGCAACAGCAGCAGTGACGAGGCAAAGATCGCCGGGATCACGCCCGCCGGGTTGACCTTGACCGGCAAATGCGACGAGCCGCCGTCAAAGACCTTCATCCCGACCTGACGGCGGGGATACTGGATATGGATCTTGCGCAGGGCCCGCTCCATGAACACCACGAAGGCAATTACCGCCACCACCATCAGGATCACGCCGATGATCACCGCCGGCGAGATGGCGCCCGAACGCCCCTGACTCAGGAATTGGGCAATCGCGGCGGGAATTTCGGCCACGATACCGACAAAGATGATCAGCGAGATGCCGTTGCCGATGCCGCGCGCGGTGATCTGCTCGCCCA
>CALLZQ010000073.1 GCA_937858255.1 uncultured Tabrizicola sp. | reverse complement strand
GCCCATACGGACGGTCTGGGCCATCGAGGCCCCGGCGGTCAGCGCCATCAGCGCGGTGGCCAGCATCAGCTTTTTCATGGAAGTCTCCCCTGTGTGGTAAGCTGTTGTTATCGGTTCAGTCTAATCTGCCGGTCGAAGAAAGAAAGCCGCGCAGACGTTCAGATTTCGGGGCGCCGAAAAGCTGGTCCGGCGGACCTTCTTCCTCGATCTTGCCCTGATGCAGGAAGATGACGTGGTCCGAGACATCGGCGGCCAGCTTCATGTCATGGGTCACAAGGATCATGGTGCGCCCCTCATCGGCCAGCGCCTTGATCACCTTGACCACCTCTTGTTCCAGTTCCGGGTCCAGCGCGCTGGTCGGCTCATCAAAGAGCAGCGCGCGCGGCTCCATGCACAGGGCGCGGGCAATCGCGGCGCGTTGCTGCTGCCCGCCCGAAAGTTGCGCGGGCCAGGCGTCACATTTCTCGACAATGCCGACCTTGGCCAGATATTCGCGGGCCTTGGTCTCGCCCTCGGCCGGGTCGCGCCTCATCACCGTGACCGGCGCTTCCATCACATTTTGCAGGATGGTCATGTGGGACCAGAGGTTGAACTGCTGGAACACCATCGACAGATTGGTGCGGATGCGCGTGACCTGCGCCCGGTCGGCGGGGTGGCGGGCAAGGCCCTCGCCCTTCCAGTGAACGGCCTCACCCTCAAAGCGGATTTCGCCCTGCTGGCTTTCCTCCAACAGGTTGCAACAGCGCAAGAGCGTCGACTTCCCTGAACCGGAAGAGCCGATCAGGCTGACGACATGGCCCCGCGGGGCGATCAGATCGACCCCTTTAAGCACCTCAAGGCTGCCATAGCTCTTGTGGAGGTTGCGGATCTCGATGACGGGCGTTTCGGGGGCAGGGGTCACGGGCGCTCGCGGCTGGGGTCTGGGCAGGTCACAGGGGCGGTTGATCAAATAGGGCGCAAGATTCGGGCGTTTGCAACGGCCTTTCTGACGGACGCGACGGCAAGAACCGCAAAAATGGTCAAACCGGCTGTGCGATCTGCTCAGGTGATGCCGGGATGGGCAGGGCCAGATAGGCCCGCGCGGGAATTCGCGCCAAGCGCTGCAATCGCAGCAGGCGGCGGTCGTGATCAGCAAGGGCGGCAATCGCCTCGGCCACCGCATCAAAGCTGGCTGCCGCATCGGCGCCGGGGGCGGCAATCAGCGGCAGACCCGGGGTCGGTGCGGTTTTGCCGACAATGCGCAGCGCGCGGGCCACCGGGTTGTGATCACAGAGGATCGCCCAGGTCACGGCATCTATCGCCGCGATATCTGCGGCGCCTTCGGCAACGGCCTGGGCCGAGGCGGCATGGCTGCCGGTTTGCAACGCCGGCGTTGGTGTCAGCCCCCGTTCGGTGAAACAGGCCAAGGGCGCCGCCCAGCCCGATTGTGACAGTGCCTCGTTATAGGCCAGCCGCGCCGGGGCGAAATCGGCAAGGCTTTGGCGCGGGTCGTCGCGCCGCACCACCAGCACCGAGCGGTAATAGCCCGGCGCGCAGCCCTCGACCCCGTAATCCGGCGTGCCGATCAGGGTGACACTGTCATGCAGCCGCGCGCGAAAGGGCAGGCCGCAGGTCTGCGACAGCACCAGCGCGGGCGATTGCCAGGCCTTCCAATAGGCATCCTCACCCCGGGTCAGCGCCTCTGGCGCGGGCAAACCGCGGCTGTGCATCCCCGCGCGGATCAACTGCCAAAGCCGGTCGTTTGCCGCCTGCAAGGGCGGCGGGTCATACATGCCAAGCGAGGCGATCATTCGCGTTCAGCCCTTTGCCGGGCGAGGGCCGATTCGACATCGCGCAAGCCCAAAAGATCGGCAACCATGCGGATCAGCCGGTCCTCGCCCGCGTCGCGCCCGCCATCGGCCAGTGCCACCGACCACAGCGCCTGCACCAGCGCCGCGCGATCCTCCAGATCGGTGGCTGCCTTCAGCGAGCGGGTAAAACGCACCGTATCGGGGGCCTCGGCCTCCAGCGCCTCGGCCTCGGTGCGCAGGGCGGCGGCGGCAAAGGGCGTCAGGCCATGACGCCCGGCCAGAACCCGGTCAATCCTGTCGATTTCCGCCTGATCATACTGGCCATCGGCGCGGGCCACCCGCACCAACAGCGCGGCAAGCGCAAGGCGGGCGTCAGGCACTGGCAGACGCTCGGGCGTCGGGGCGAAAAGGCGGCTGAGGAGTGAGGGCATCATACGGTTGACATATGCGGCCCTCGCCACCGAGGCAAGGGTCCGGGCCTCAGCCCTGGCAATAGCTCTGGCTCTTGGTCCAGGCGGCCATATCCGCCCGTTTCGAGGCACTGCGGAAGGGCGCCCAGTCCCGGCCGATGCCCCGGTTGCCGCCGCCGG
Source organism: uncultured Tabrizicola sp. (assembly GCA_937858255.1). GTDB lineage: Bacteria > Pseudomonadota > Alphaproteobacteria > Rhodobacterales > Rhodobacteraceae > Pseudotabrizicola. Next base: position 6,540 of record CALLZQ010000073.1, on the reverse strand, counting down.
CGACCATGCCATCCTTGGCAACCTGCGTGGACATGATGCGGATCGCGCAGGCCAGATTGGCCGAGCCGTTCTTGAGTTCCGCGCTCGAGGTCGCCTGGCAGCCGTAATTGCGTGCCGAGCGCGGATCAATCTGCATCAGCCCGATCCACTTGCCGCCGCCGCCCGAGGCCTTGGGATTCCATGTGCTTTCATGCTTGGCCGTCGCCGACAGCAGGCCGACCCAGAAGGCGCGGCGTTCGTCCAGCGAGGCGGTCTTGTAGCCGGGGCACCAGCCCTCGATATCGGCGGGCACCTGTTCGGCCAGCCGCTCATCCTGAAGGGCCACCACGTTCATCGAGCTGATCGTCCATTCCGCCGCCTCGGGCCGATGGTCCCAGCGCATTGCGGGCAGGTTCGCCTCATCATGCTGGGGTTGGGTTGCCGCGACACATCCGGTCAGGGCGAGCGAGGAAAGCAGGGTGGCAATCAGGAAATGGCGCATTGGTCCGTACATCGGTGGCATCGCGCCCGATTTGCGCGACGCCACGGATTCATCCTTTTCCTGCGATTCCGGCAAGCCCGGCAGGGTCGCATCGGCGGCAATCCGCCTTTGCGGCCCTTGCCCCGCGCGGCCCGGGCGCCTAAACACGCTGGACATCGCCGGATCAGACCCGGACCAGTGACGGAGACACCCATGCTCGACCTGACCTATGACGCGCCGACCCCCAAGGTAATCGCCGGGGCCAAGCATGACTGGGAACTGGTGATCGGCATGGAAATTCATGCGCAGGTCAGTTCCAACTCCAAGCTGTTTTCCGGCGCCTCGACCCAGTTCGGCAATGAACCGAATTCAAACGTCTCTTTCGTTGACTGCGCCATGCCGGGGATGCTGCCGGTCATCAACGAATATTGCGTTGAGCAGGCGGTGAAATCGGGCCTTGGCCTCAAGGCGCAGATCAACCTGTTCTCGGCCTTTGACCGCAAGAACTATTTCTATCCCGACCTGCCGCAGGGCTATCAGATCAGCCAGCTTTACCACCCCATCGTGGGCGAGGGCGAGGTGCTGGTCGAGATGGGGCCGGGCATCGCCCGCCGCGTGCGGATCGAGCGGATTCATCTGGAACAGGACGCCGGCAAGTCGATTCACGACATGGACCCGAACATGTCCTTTGTCGATTTCAACCGCACGGGCGTGGCCCTGATGGAGATCGTCAGCCGCCCCGACATTCGCGGCCCCGAAGAGGCGGCGGCCTATGTGGCCAAGCTGCGGCAGATCCTGCGCTACCTCGGCACCTGCGATGGCAACATGCAGAACGGCAACCTGCGGGCTGACGTGAATGTGTCCGTCTGCCGACCGGGCGCCTATGAGAAGTATCAGGAAACGCAGGATTTCTCGCATCTGGGCACGCGCTGCGAGATCAAGAACATGAACTCGCTGCGGTTTATCCAGCAGGCAATTGATTATGAGGCCCGGCGCCAGATCGCGATCCTTGAGGATGGCGGCAAGGTCGATCAGGAAACCCGTCTTTACGATCCCGACAAGGGTGAGACGCGCTCGATGCGGTCCAAGGAAGAGGCGTTCGACTACCGCTATTTCCCGTGCCCCGATCTGTTGCCGCTGGAGATCGAACAGGCTTGGGTCGATGAGATCGCGGCCCGGATGCCGGAACTGCCTGACGCCAAAAAGGCGCGGTTCATGCAGGATTTCGGCCTGACCGATTATGATGCCAATGTGCTGACCGCTGAACTGGATGCGGCCAATTTCTTTGATGAGGTGGCGCAAGGCCGTGACGGCAAGGTGGCGGCCAACTGGATCATCAACGAACTCTTTGGCCGGCTGAACAAGGAAGGTAAGGCGATTGCCGACTCGCCGGTTTCTGCGGCGCGTCTGGGCGGGATGCTCGATCTCTTGGCCAAGGGTGAGATCACCGGCAAGATGGCCAAGGATCTGTTCGAGATCCTCTGGACCGAACCGGGCGACCCGGCCGAAATCGCGGCCGCGCGGGGCATGAAGGCGGTGACGGATACCGGCGCCATCGAGGCGGCGCTTGATGCGCTGATTGCCGCCAACCCCGAGCAGGTTGAGAAGGCCAAGGTCAATGCCAAGCTGGCCGGCTGGTTCACCGGTCAGGTGCTGAAGGCCACCGGTGGCAAGGCAAACCCGGCCGTCGTCAACCAGATGGTTGCGCAGAAATTGGGTCTCTGACCGCCGTATACCGGTCCTGGCCACGCATCCTTGCGGCGTGGCCCGGGCCGGACTACAAGATGTGGGGCCTGTTGCAGGCCTGCCGGCGCAAGGCGAAAAAGCCATGGTAGGCATGGACTTGCAGGGCATTCCGGTTATTTTGGATCAAGACTTCCCGGGGGAGAGGGTTTGATGCAGCGTTTCCAGTACAAGGTGATTCCGGCGCCGCGCCGGGGTGAAAAGGCCAAGGGCGCAAAGACCACCGAAGACCGTTTTGCCGTCGCCCTGACCCAGATCATGAATGAGATGGGCGCCGAGGGCTGGGAATATCTGCGCGCCGATACGCTGCCCTGCGATGAGCGGGTGGGTCTGACCGGCAGCAAGACCACTTATCAGAACATGCTGGTGTTCCGCCGTCCGCTGTCGCTCGAAGAGATCGCGCCGCAGGCCGAGGGCGCCGGGGCCACGCCGCCCGTGGTGCAGCCTACCGGATCAGCGCTGCGCGTGGTCTCGACCGCAGAGGCGCCGCCGCCGCGCGCCCTGGGTGCCGCGACCCCGACCGAAGGCGCCGCGCCTAAACTAGGCGCCCCCTGGCAAGAGCGGGCGGCAGAGTAAGCCCCTCAGCCGGCGCGTGCTGCCGCCAGAGCCTGCGGCAAGACCTCTTCCACCGCTGTCAGCGCCGCTTCATCGCCAAGGCTGATACGGATACAGCGGTCAAGCGGGGCCACGCCGGGCATGCGGATGAAAACCCCGCGGGCGACGGTCTCGCGCAGCACGGCGCGGGCAAAATCCCCATCCCGGCCGCAATCGACCGTGACGAAATTCGTGGCCGAGTCCAGCGGTTGCAGGCCATTATTCCGGGCGATCTGCCGCACGCGGTTGCGGGCCAAGGTAATCTCTTGGCGAATATGCTCCAGCCAGGCCTGATCGGCCAGCGCGGCCAGCGCCCCGATCTGGCTGATCCGCCCCATGCCGAAATGGTTGCGCACCTTGTCAAAGGCCTGCGCCAGATCCGGGGCGGTGATCGCATATCCCACCCGCGCGCCTGCCATGCCGTAGCCCTTGGAGAATGTGCGCAGCCGGATCACCTGAGGGTGGTTCGGGTCGATCCGGGGAATGGTTCCCGCAGGGGCGAGGTCTGAATAAGCCTCATCCAGTACCAAGAGGCTGTGCTCGGGCAGGTTCGCCACCATATCCTCGACAACCTCGGCCCGGTGGACCGAGCCCATCGGATTGTCGGGATTGGCAAAATAGATGAGTTTGGCCAAGGATTTGCGCGCGGCATCCAACAGTGCCTGCGGATCTTCGTGATCGCCGGCATAGGGAAGGCGCGTCAGCGCCCCGCCGAAACCCGCCACATGGAAATTGAAGGTCGGGTAGGCGCCCAGCGAGGTGACCACCGGCGTGCCTTGCTCAAGCATCAGCCGGCAGATCAGCCCCAGCAGACCGTCAATGCCGCCGCCGATGGCGATATGGGCGGGTGAAACCGAATGATGTGCGGCAAGCGCCTGTTTCAGATCGTGATTTTCGGGATCGGCATATTTCCAGACCTCATCCACCGCGGCTTTCATCGCGGCAATGGCTTTGGGTGAGGGGCCAAAGAGCGACTCATTCGCGCCAAGGCGCGCACGGAAGGGAAAGCCTTGCAGGCGTTCCTGCGTCTCTGGCCCCACGAAGGGGACGGTCGAGGGCAGGGCGGCGGCGTGAGGGGTAAGAAATCTGCTCATGATGGTCGGAGAGTGGCGGGAAAGCCTGTTCTGGGCAAGCCCCGAGGCGCCATGGTTTTTCCGTGGCTATCGACTGTGCTTTCCGTGAAATATCCGGGACCAGGGCGCGTAGTGCAGCGCCGGATCGAAGAAGGGGGGCTGTCTGCCCCCCTGTCGCGTTTTGCCGCCGGCAAAACGCTGCCCCCCGAGGATATTTTCAGACAGAAAAATAAAGTCATTTTCTGTCTTTAAATATCCCCGCCGGAGGCATCCCAGGCGACGGCGGGGTGGTGGCCTCAGCCGATCTCGGCCAGTCGCGTGAGCGCGGCCGAGAGTTGGGCGGCCTCGCCTTCGCGGGCTTCGAGATTGGCTTTCGCCTCTTCCACCACCTCTTCCGGGGCCGAGGCCGCGAAATTGGGATTGTTCAGCCGGCCCTTAAGCCCGCCGATTTCCTTGGCCAGCTTGTCGAGCGATTTTTGCAGGCGGGCCTTTTCCTCGGCGATGTCGATCACGCCTTCCAGCGGGATGGCAAAGCTGGCGCCCTCGGCCGGCACAGTGATCGCGCCCTTGGGGGCTGTCTCAGCGCGGGTCAGGCTCTCGATCCGGGCAAGGCGCTTGATCAGCGTCTCATTCCGGTCCCAGACGCCTTGGGCGGCGGCTTCCATCTGGGTTGCCACAAGGTCGAGTTTCAGGCCAACCGGCACATGGACCTGCGCGCGGGCGGAGCGGATCGAGTCGATCAGGCCGGTCACCCAGGTCATTTCCTGCATGGCCGCTGGGTCAATCAGGCTGTCCGAGAGTTGCGGCCAGTCGGCATGGACGATCATCGAGGCGCGGGTGCCGGTGGTGGCCCAGAGTTCTTCGGTGATGAAGGGCATCATCGGGTGCAAGAGGATCATGCACTGATCCAGCACCCAAGCCATGGTTTGCCGGGTTTCCTGCGCCTGATCGCCATCGAACAGCGGCTTGGCGAATTCGACATACCAATCGCAGACCTTGCCCCAGACGAATTTGTAAAGCGCGTCGGCGGCGGTGTCGAAACGGAACTCGGTCAGGGCGGCGTCCACCTCGGCCAGCGTTTTCACCGTCTCGCCGATGATCCAGCGGTTCACGGTGGCCTGCGGGGCCGGGGGCTGCGATTGGGTTGCGTGGCTTTCCCAGACGCCATTCATTTCGGCAAAACGGCAGGCGTTCCAGAGTTTTGTGCCAAAATTGCGGTAGCCCGCGATGCGTTGGGTGTCGAGTTTCAAGACGCCGCCAAGCGAGGCCATGGCCGCATTGGCAAAGCGAAGCGCATCGGCGCCGTATTCGTCAATGATCTCAAGCGGGTCGATGACGTTGCCAAGCGACTTCGACATCTTCTTGCCCTTGGCATCGCGCACAAGGCCGTGCAGGTAGACGGTGTGGAAGGGGATTTCCTCCACCACTGCCAGCTGCATCATCATCATCCGGGCGACCCAGAAGAAGATGATATCCTGACCGGTGATCAGGACCGAGGTCGGGAAATATTTGTTCAGTTCAGGCGTTTGTTCCGGCCAGCCGAGCGTGCCGATGGGCCAGAGGCCGGAGGAGAACCAGGTGTCGAGAACGTCGGGGTCGCGGGTGAGGGCGACGTAAACCTCTGGTGCATTATTAATCGGATTTCTCGCCCCGAAGCCGACAAAGATAGCTTGTCTTTGTCCCGCACGATTCACCGGCTGAACACCGTCTCCTATCGCGATCTCTACTGGTAGCTGTTCACCATAGTACGCAGATGCGAGTTGGATCGCCTCTTCTTCGGTTGCCGCACAGAATGGAAAGTACTCACCCTTCTCAGAAATCGTACCGTCTTCCAGTATCTTCGGCCCGTACCACACCGGAATCTGATGCCCCCACCACAGTTGGCGGCTGATGCACCAAGGCTCGATATTCTCTAGCCAATGATAGTAGGTCTTTTCGCCCGATTCCGGGATGATCTTGGTCTTGCCGGTCCGCACGGCCTCTAGCGCCGGTTCCACGATTTTCGCGGTGTCGACGAACCATTGGTCGGTCAGCATCGGCTCGATCACCACTTTGGAGCGGTCGCCAAAGGGCTGCATGATCTTTTTCGCCTCGACCAGCGGGACGAGGGCCTCGGCGCCTTCGGCATCGGCTTTTAGTGCGGCTTTGCCAAGGCGCGGGTCGGTCGCCACGGTCATCACGGCAAGGCCTTCGGCGGTGATTTCTTCGATGACCCGTTTGCGGGCCTCCATCCGGTCGAGGCCCCGCAGGTGGTCGGGGACGAGGTTCAGGGCATCGGCCTCGGCCTCGCTCAGCACCTGTTCGCCGCGTGAGACGGCGCCGGCAATCGTGGCGGCCTGATCATAGGGAGCCCCATCGGCGCGCATCTGGGCGCGGGTGTCCATCAGGCGATAGCAGGGGATGTTGCCGCGCTTGGCCACGCCATAGTCGTTGAAATCATGCGCCCCGGTGATTTTCACCGCACCCGAGCCGAAAGTCGGATCGGGGTATTCATCGACGATGATCGGAATCAGGCGGCGGTGCTCTTTCGGCCCCACCGGGATTTCGCACAACTTACCCACAATGGGGGCATAGCGTTCGTCAGAGGGATGCACGGCAACCGCGCCATCCCCCAGCATGGTCTCGGGGCGGGTGGTGGCGATCGAGATGTAATCGCGCGTTTCGCGCAGG
>CALLZQ010000072.1 GCA_937858255.1 uncultured Tabrizicola sp. | reverse complement strand
GGCATTCACATTGATCCCATGCTGGATCAGGTTCAGCCCGGCCGACTGGGTCAGGCTGATGACGGCGGCTTTGCTGGCGCAATAGACCGAGACGAGACCCTCGCCGCGCCGGCCGGCCTGACTGGCCATGTTGATGATCTTGCCGCCGCCCCCTTGGGCGATCATCTGCCGCGCGGCCGCCTGCATCGTGAACAAGGTGCCGGCGACATTGACCGAAAAGATGCGGTCGTAATCGCCGCGCGTGACCTCGGCGATCGGCGCGGCAGTGAACAGCGCGGCATTGTTGATCAGGATGTCGAGGCGGCCCATTTTGGCGACTGCCTCGGCGATGCCCGCCTCGATGCTGTCCTGACGGGTGACGTCCATGACCACCGGCACCGCCCCATCACCAAGGCTGGCCGCGGCAGCCGCGACAGCCTCGGCATTGATATCGGCCAGAGCGACGCGCGCGCCTTCGGCCAGATAGGCCCGGGCGAATTCCAGCCCGATCCCGCGCGCCGCCCCGGTGATCAGGGCGCATTTGCCTTGCAATCTCATCCGCGGATGGCCTTTCCGTCCTGATCAAAGCGGTGCAGCCGGCCCTCTTGCGGCGCAAGGCGGACCACATCGCCGTGGCGCAGGCCAACCTCGCCCGTCGCCCGGACTGTCAGGGTGCCGAGGGCCCCGGCATCGACCTTGAGGAAGGTATCCGACCCCAGATGTTCGGCCAGTCCCACCCGACCCTCCCAGATGCCATCGGCGCGGATGTCCAGATGCTCGGGCCGGATCCCCAGCGTATGACAGCCATGGGCCGCCGCAGTCGGGCCGGTAATCAGGTTCATCTTGGGGCTGCCGATAAAGCCCGCGACAAACACGTTATCGGGCTGGTGGTACAGGGTCAGCGGGCTGCCCACCTGCTCGATCCGGCCGGCATTCAGCACGACAATCTTGTCGGCCATGGTCATCGCCTCGACCTGATCATGGGTCACATAGATCATCGTGGTCTTCAGCGACTGGTGAAGCTCGCTGATTTCCTGCCGCATGCTGACGCGCAGCGCGGCGTCGAGGTTCGACAGCGGCTCGTCAAACAGAAAGGCCGAAGGTTCACGCACGATGGCCCGGCCGATGGCGACCCGCTGGCGCTGCCCGCCCGAAAGCTGACCGGGGCGCCGTTCCAGATAGTTCGTCAGGTTCAGGATATTGGCCGCATGGGTCACGCGGCGCTCCTGCTCGGCCGGGTCCATGCCGGCCATCTTCAGCGGAAAGGCGATGTTCTTGCGGACAGACATATGCGGATAGAGGGCATAGGACTGGAACACCATCGCAAGCCCGCGCTTGGCGGGTGGGAGGTGCGTGGCGTCCAGCCCGTCGATCGCGATAGAGCCGGCGGAAATATCTTCCAGCCCGGCGATCAGGCGCAGCAAGGTGGATTTGCCGCAACCCGAAGGACCGACGAAGACAACGAATTCACCGTCATTGATCTCAAGGTCGATGCCGGGAATGACATGCACATCGCCAAAGGACTTGCGGACGGATTGAAGGGTAATTTTTCCCATGATTTCCTCACTTCACCGCGCCAAAGGTCAGGCCACGGACGAGTTGCTTCTGGCTGAACCAGCCAAGGATCAGGATCGGGGCGATAGCCATCGTGCTGGCCGCGCTGAGCTTTGCGTAGAACAGGCCCTCGGGGCTGGAATAGCTGGCGATAAAGGCGGTCAGCGTCCCGGCCTTGGCCGCTGTCAGGTTCAGCGTCCAGAAGGCCTCGTTCCAGGCAAGGATGATGTTCAGCAGGATGGTCGAGGCGATGCCCGGGATGGCCATCGGCGTCAGCACATAGAGCAGTTCGGATTTGAGCGAGGCGCCATCCATCCGCGCGGCCTCAAGGATCTCTGCCGGGATTTCCTTGAAATAGGTGTAGAGCATCCAGACGATGATCGGCAGGTTGATCAGCATCAGAACGATCACAAGACCAAGGCGGGTATCGAGCAGCCCTAGTTTGATGAACATCAGATAGATCGGATAAAGCACGCCCACTGCCGGCAGCATCTTGGTCGACAGCATCCACATCAGGATGTCCTTGGTCCGCTTGGAGGGCACAAAGGCCATCGACCACGCCGCCGGCACGGCGATGATGATGCCCAGCAGCGTCGAGCCGCCGGCGATGATCACCGAGTTCCACAGATAGCGCATGTAGTTCGAGCGCTCTTGCACGATGGAATAGTTCTCCAGCGTCCAGTCAAAGAACAGGAACTTCGGCGGATAGGCGATGGCATCGCCCTCGGTCTTGAAGCTGGTCAGGATGGTCCAGAGGATCGGAAAGAAGATCAGCAGGCCAACGGACCAGGCGAGGATGGTGTTGATCGTCTTGCGGCGGTTTGTGGCTGCACGGGCCATGATGGTCCCTCACGCGTCCAGATTCTTGCCGACGAGGCGCATCAGGAAGATGGCAACGATATTGGCAAGGATGATTGTATAGACACCACCCGCCGAGCCGAGGCCGACATTCTGGCTTTCCAGCACGCGCTGGTAGATCAGGTAGGTCAGCGTCTTGGTGCCAAAGGCGCCCGCGGTGGTCATTTTGATCTCGGCAAAGATCGAGAGCATGAAGATCGTCTCGATCAGCAAGACCACGGTGATGGCGCGGCTGAGGTGCGGGATGGTGATGTACCAGAACCGCTTGAGCGGCGGGGCGCCATCCATCTCGGCGGCCTCAAGCTGCTCGCTGTCAAGGCTCTGGATTGCCGTCAGCAGGATCAGGGTGGCAAAGGGCAGCCACTGCCAAGACACGATCAGGATCAGGCTGGGGAAGGGCTGGTCGATGATCCACTCGACCGGCGTTGCGCCGAACATCTTGGCGATCTGGGCAAAGAGGCCGTTGACCGAGTCCAGGAACATGTTCTTCCACACAAGGCCCGAAACGGTGGGCATCACAAAGAACGGGGCGATGACGAGGATGCGGACGATCCCCTGCCCCCACATCGGCTGATCCAGCAACAGCGCCAGAAGCACACCAAAGACAATGGTGATGACCAGCGCACCGACCACGATTGTCATGGTCGCGCCGATGGCGGGCCAGAACGAGGTCGAGGTGACAAAGCGGATGAAATTGTCAAATCCGGCAAATCCCAGATCGCCACCCTTCAGCGGCAGGTAATTGCGGAATGAAAACCAGAGCGTCATGATGAGCGGCACGAGCATCCATCCCAGAAGCAGGATGACCGCCGGGGCCATCATCAGTCTGGCTGCGGAGCGCGAAGCTTTCGTGGCCATTGGGCAAACCTCCCTTGTCCGTGCAAGATGCACAGTGCCTTGCAGCTCGTATTTTAGGGGAAAAGTGATGGGAACCAGAGGGCGCGTCTGCGCCCTCTGGTGGGGATGGCGGCTTAGTTGTAGCCAGCCGCTTCCATGGCTTCGGTGGCGATGGCCTGCGCCTTGGCAAGGGCCTCTTCAACGGTCTGCTGACCGGCATAGGCGTTCGAGAACTCCTGGCTCACGTCGGTGGCGATACCGGCGAATTCAGGAATGGCGGCGAACTGGACGCCCACATAGGGAACCGGATCGACGGTCGGGGCATTCGGGTTGGCCGACAGGATCGAGTCCAGCGTCATCTTGGCGAACGGCACTTTCTGGTACTCGGGGTTCTCATAGAGCGAGGTCCGCGCGCCCGGAGGAACGTTGGCCCAGCCTTCTTTCGCCGCAACCATCTCGATATAGCCTTTCGAGGTGGCCCATTCGATGAACTGCTTGGCGGCAGCTTCTTTCTGGGTGCCGGCCGGGATCGCCAGAGCCCAGGCCCAGAGCCAGTTCGAGCGCTTGCCCAGACCGGTGTCGGGCGCCAGGGCAAAGCCGACCTTGTCAGCGACGGTCGAGTCCTTGGGGTTGGTCACGAACGAGGCGGCGACGGTCGCGTCGATCCACATGCCGCACTTGCCCTGCTGGAACAGCGACAGGTTTTCGTTAAAGCCGTTGGTGGCGTAGCCAGCCGGGCCGGACTCGTCCATCATGCCCTTGAAGAAGTTCAGGGTGTTGGCCCAGGCTTCGCCGTCGAAGGTCGGCTTCCAGTTCTCATCGAACCAGCGGGCGCCGAACGAGTTCGACATCGCGGTGATGAAGGCGCCGCCCTCACCCCAGCCGGCCTTGCCGCGCAGGCAGATGCCGTTGATGTCAGCGCCGCGGTCGGTCATCTTGGCGGCAGCTTCGCGGATGAATTCCCAGGTCGGGGCCTCGGGCATCGACAGACCGGCTTTTTCCATCAGGTCGGTGCGATACATGATCATCGAGCTTTCGCCGTAGAACGGCGCGGCATAGAGGGTGCCGTCATAGGACAGACCGCCCGCCATCGCCGGCAGGATGTCGGCCACGTCATATTCCGCCGACAGATCGCTCAGCGGCACCAGCCAGCCGTTCTTGCCCCAGATCGGCGTTTCGTACATGCCGATGGTCATGATGTCGAACTGACCGCCCTTGGTGGTGATGTCGGTCGTGACACGCTCTCGCAGGACGTTCTCTTCCAGCGTGACCCACTCGACCGTGTGCCCGGTCTTGGCGGTGAAATCTTCGGTATAGCCCTGCATGCGGATCATGTCGCCGTTGTTCACGGTGGCGATGGTGATCGTATCGGCCATGGCACCCTGCGCGAGGGTGAGCGAAACCGTCGCGCCAAGCAGCGCGCGAAGCGTCATCTTCATGAGTATCCTCCCTTTGAAGCGAATGAGCATTTCATCGCTTGGTGGGCAATTACTCATACCGGGATGCGAGTCGTCAAGCCCCCTCTTCCGCCGCAATGCGGCAAATCGGCCCGGAGAAATAGACTACTGAGCAGCCAGCAGCGCCGCCGCCGTCGGCTCGTCGGTGACAAGGCCGTTGAGGATGCGGCCCAGCAGCGCGGCACGGATCGCCTTGATTTTGCTGGGGCCCGCCGCGACCCCGATCACCGGCTGGCTTTGCCCCGGTGCGACGCGAACCCCGCCGATCAAGGCATTGCGCGGGCTGTCGATATAATGGCCCTCGGTGTCGTAGACATAGCTGGCAATCTCGCCCGCCGCCCCCTGCGCCTGCAATTCGGCCAGCACGTCAGGCGAGACGAATCCATCCAGCGCCAGCGGCGCATCGGCGCCCATCTGCCCCACACCGACAAAGGTGACATCGGCGCGCTGTGCCAGATCGAACACCGTCCGCACCGGGCGTAGCCGCATGAAGAAGGCCCGCTCTTCCGCCGTATCAGAAATCACCGGCACCGGCATCGGGTAATAGGTTGCGTTCAGCTTTTCGGCGATGCGGCTGATCACATCATAAAGCGTGGCCGAACCATCAGGGGCGATATTGCCCAAGAGCGAGACGATACGGTGCTGGCGGGCATCGTTCGGGGTGAATTGCTCGGCCATCGCCCGCAGCGCCCGTCCCGTGCCAAAGGCGATGACCAGCGGCTCGGGCATGCGCAGGAACCGCTCAAGCTCGGCGGCGGCGGCGGCGGCGATGGCACGCGAGGGATCAGCCCCCGGGCCAAGGCCCGGCGCCACCCGGCAGACCGACAGCCCATAGCGCTCGCGCAGTGCCCGCTCCAGATCCAGACAGGCGCCGATCCGATGGTTCAGGCGGACATGGATCAACCCCTCGGCAATGGCACGGCTGACCAGCCGCTGCGCCCTTTGCCGGCTGATCCCCAGTTCACCGGCGATCTGGTCCTGCGTCATCCCCGCGACATAGTACATCCACCCCGCCCGGGCGGCGTCGTCCAGCGGCGTCGGCTCGATCTCGGCACGGCTCATGCAGGTCTCCTCAGTTCGGGCGCAGTCTGAAAGAAATCGGTAAAAGAGGCAAACCGGCGATGCGGGCGGGCATCCTCCGGTTCTTCCGGCGTGTCTGGCCCCATATGGCTGCCGCCGATAAAGCGCCAGACCGTCATGCCCGCCGCAAGGCCCGCCCGCACCCCGGTCAGGCTGTCCTCGACCACCAGACAACGCTCCGGGGCTACCCCCATTCGCGCGGCCACCAGCAGAAACAGATCGGGCGCGGGCTTGCCCCGCTCGACAAGGCTGGCGGTAAAAGTCACCGGCCCCAGCCTCTGCCACAAGCCGACGAGGCCCAGCGAGAATTCCACCCGGCGCGGGCTGGAAGAGGGGGCAACACAGCAGGGCACGGCAAGCTGCCCGATCACCTCGGCCACCCCGGGCATGATGCGCAGGCGGCGCTCGAATTCTTCCAGCAGACGATCACGGTAGCGCAATTCGAAATCCGGGGTCAGATCAAGGCCGAAATCGCGCCGGATGGTCTGCATCACGGTTGGATAGCTGCGGCCCAGAAAATGCTTGCTGACATAGGGCAGATCAATATCGACCCCCAGCGCATGCAATTCCGTTACCAGCATCTGGGCGCTGATCACCTCGGAATCGATCAAGACGCCGTCACGATCAAGAATGACCAGTTCGGTCGGCTGGGGCGTGATGTCCTACTCTTTGGCCGCCCACAGCTTTTCGTTCCTTGCCGTATTTGGCAAGCCCACTCTGCGCCCCCCGGTCCGGCGGGGCGGGCCCGGCGGCCTCAGGGGCCGACGCGGGCCAGCCAGGCGTGGGCCAGCGGTACAAGCGCGGGGACTGGCCCGACCTCGTCTTCTGGCGCGGCGCCTTCAGTCAGGGGTGCGGCCTTGCCGCTGGCGAGGTCAAGCAACAAGGCCGCCCCG
>CALLZQ010000071.1 GCA_937858255.1 uncultured Tabrizicola sp. | reverse complement strand
GATCGGCTGGCTGGTGTTTGGCGAGCGGATGGACCGGAGCAAAGCGCTTGCCGCCGGGGTGATTGTCGCGGGGGTGCTGTTGACGCGGCTTTAGGGCGTGCCGGGGCGGGGCGGCACGATCTGCTGGGCGATCCCGGCAAAGATCAGGTAAAGCGAGGTCAGGATCAGCCCCCATTGCACGAACATCGGGCTATGGAAATCGACCCATGCCGCCCAGCCCGCCAGCACCACCCAGAGGAGTGAGACCGGCAGCGAGACGTTGCGCCAGCGTTTTGTCCGCGTCGGGTGGATGAACTTGAGATTGGTGAACATCGCAAAGGTCAGCGCCACCACGATGGCAAGGATCAGCCCCTTGGGCGGGCTGACCGCAAAAAGTACCAATATCAACATGTTCCAGCAGGCGGGGAAGCCGGCAAAGCTCTTGTCCTTGGTCTTCATCCGCGTATCGGCAAAGTAGATCACGCTGCCATAGACGATGGCGATGATGGCGATCCAGCCCGTCCAGCCGGGCAGCAGCCCGGATTTGAACAGGGCAAAGGCCGGGATGAACACATAGGTCAGAAAGTCGATGATCAGGTCGAGCAGCACGCCGTCATAGGTCGGCCAGTTCTTGTCCACCTCATAGCGGCGGGCCAGCGGGCCGTCGATGCCATCGACGATCAGTGCCAGCACCAGCCACAGGAACATCAGGCTCCACTTCTCTTCGACCGCCGCCAGCATGGCAAACATCGACAGCACCGCGCCGGTGGCGGTGAAGAGATGAACGGAAAGGGCTTTGTGACGAAGCTGCATCTGGGCTTGATGGCCCAATCTGGGCCGTTTCGCAACCGTTCAGGCGCGGGGATGCGCCTTTTCGTAGACTTCCATCAGCCGGGCGGCGTCCACGGCGGTATAGGCTTGGGTGGTCGAGAGCGAGGCGTGGCCCAAAAGCTCTTGAATCGCCCGCAGATCCCCGCCTGCACTCAGCAGATGGGTGGCAAAGCTGTGGCGCATCGCATGCGGGGTGACGCTTGCGGGCAGGCCAAGCTGCATCCGTGCCCGCTCGGTCGCCAGCGCGATCAGGCGCGGGTTCAGCGGCCCGCCGCGCTTGCCGCGAAAGAGCGGCGCGTCGGGGGGCAGATCAAAGGGACAGAGACGCACATATTCCGCCACCGCCGCGCGGGCTGCGGGCAGCACCGGGACGATCCGCGTCTTGCCCCCCTTGCCGGTGATGCGCAGCACTTCGGGCAGCGGATGGGCCGAGGCGTTCAGGCCAAGCGCCTCGGAAATCCGCAAACCGCAGCCGTAAAGCAATGTCAGCACCGCCTGATCCCGGGCCGCGACCCAAGGTTCCTCGGTTTGGTCGGCGACGGTCTCGATCATGTCTGCGGCCGCTTCTTCGCTGAGTGGGCGCGGCAATTTGCGGCGAAAGCGGGGGGCGCGCGCTGCCAGCAGCACGGTTGCGTCCTGATCGTTGCGATCGGCCAGCCAGGCGGCGAAATTCTTGACCGAGGACAGGGCGCGGGCAAGGCTGCGGGCCGAAAGGCCACGGCCCCGCTCATGCGCCATCCAGGCGCGCAGATCGGTTTGCGGCAGGTTGTCAAGGCTGGCGATCCCGCCCGCCTCGCCCCGGTGCTGGGCCAAAAAGGCCAGAAAGCCCGTGACATCCGCTGTATAGGCCCGCACGGTATTGGCGGATTTTCCATCCACCGCCGTCAGTTGCGCCGACCATCTGGCCAGCGCATCGCGCATTCCCGGCGAAATGCCGGTCACGACAACCAGCGGCGCATCGTCCGCTCGAACACCCCGGCAAAGAAGGCCAAGAGGTCGGTGCCATGGGTCGGCTTGAACTGATGCGGATCCTCGGCCCCCATGACCAGCATCCCGGGCAGACGCCCCTTGCCGAAGTCGAGCTTCATCAGCGCTTCGGACCGGATCCAGCCCGCGCGGTCGCCATAGATCATGTCCGAGGCCGGGATGGTCTGGCGCAGGGTGACGGGACGCAGGGGGATGTTGCGGCCATTGGTCAGATATTCGCCGACAAAGCCGGGTTCGGCCACAAACAACACATCGCCCAGACGGCGAAGCGCCGGATCCTCGGCATTTTGCACCGATTCCAGCACCAGCCGGATGCAATCGACCCGCAGCGTCGCGGCCACGTCACTGGCGAGCGTCTTGAGGAATTCCTCGAATGACAGCGGATCCATCATTTGCAGGATGGCGCGGTGAACCTGATTGGTGCCGGCAAGATTTTCATAGGCGGCAGCGATGACAGTGCGGTGGGTATCCTCCAGCCGGTCGAGCCGGTTGCCCAGCCGCTCCATCGCGATGCCGCGCAGATCGACGACGTTTGAGCCCATCGCGCGTTCATTGGCGCCGATTAGCGCGGCCATCACATCGCGGTCTTCCAGAATCCGTTCCGGTTCCGCAAGGATGCGGTCGCGCATTTCCTGTTCGATCATGTAAAGACTGCCCGGTTTTCTTATCGGTAATTGCGGCAACTATATCGGAAAGTGACAAGACGGGAAAAGACTTTCCTTTGACGCAGAGGGCGGGAAAAGGGATTTGGCGCCCCGATTGTATCTGATATGCCGCGCTTGGGCGAGGGAGGGGACATGAGCGATCTGTTGATTATCTATACGGGCGGCACCATCGGCATGGTTCCGGGGCCGGGCGGGCTGCAACCGGGTGAGGGGGTGCTGGAGGCGGCGCTGGCCGCGCGCCTGCTCGCCGGGGCGGCCCGGGTCGAGCGGTTTGCCCCCTTGGTGGACAGCGCCGATATTGGCCCCGCCGCCTGGAACCGGATGCTCGATCTGATCGAGGGGTGGACAGGGCGCGGGGTGATTGTGGTACATGGCACCGATACCATGGCCTATACGGGGGCGGCCCTGTCATCGGCGCTTGGCGCGGGGGCGATACCGGTGGTTCTGTGCGGTTCTATGGTGCCGCTGGGACAAGGGGGCGATGCCGAGGCTAACCTTGATCTGGCACTGCGGGCGGTCGATCAGGCGGGGCCGGGGGTTTGGCTGGCCTTCGCCGGGCGAATCCTGCCAGCCGCGGGGCTGGTCAAGCATGACAGCCATCAGGCCGATGCCTTCCGCTCGCATGACCAAGGGCCTTACACCCCACGGGTTCGGCGTTTTGACGGGCGGCGGCTGGCGGTGCTGACCCTGACCCCCGGCCTGCCGGCAGCCGCGCTTGCGGGGGGGGGGGGGGCGGTGGGGGGGGGGGGGGCGCGGGGGTTTTGTGCCCGGGCCCGGGCGGGCGGTCCCGCCCCGGCCCAGGGCATGGCGCCCCC